>JAPLDC010000134.1 GCA_026391935.1 Bacteroidota bacterium
TTGCCTTTCGCATTACAAGAAAAGGTTACAAACTCTAATTTAGAATTTTCAGCAATAGATAAGAATGTAGTCATGAAACAACTATTTACTGCTGCTGTGAATAAATGTTCAGGTGACCAGATGCCTTCAATACCTTTTGGAAATTGAGGGGGAGTAGCCACTTCAATTTTGGCATTCAGTTCCGGAGATGAAATTTCTCCTTTCCTGTCAGAAATCCAATTGAGGTCTACATTGTAATTATGAGGTTCCATTTTATTTTGATTTTAGTTCTTCAAATTCTATTTCTTCAATGTTGTTTGAGCGGTTTTTTGAGACAGGTACAGCGCAAGCATTTGCTCCGCAACATCCCGTATTTGTGACCGCTTGGAAGATGAAGAATATAGCAATTATTCCAGAAATAGGATCCCTTGATTCTATCGCTTGAGCTGCGATGAACAGCCCAAGGCTTAATCTTAGCCATCGCATAAAGTTCCAGCCGGTAAATAAGGTTTGTTTGATCATCTTATTCTTTGTTGTAAACTACTCCATCCTCCGCCATTATGGACTTGGGAATATCCATTTGATTTTAAAATGCTTTTTGCAGAAGCACTTCTCATTCCTGAAGCACAACAGGTAATAATAACTTGGTTTTTATCTTTAAATTTGTTTAAATTACTGTTCAACGTGTCAACAGAGATATTGACAGAACCTTTAATATGTCCGCCGGCATATTCGCCTTTACTACGAACATCTAATATTATTGCCCCTTTTTTTACCAGGTCAGCAAAGTCCACTTTAGGACCCACTCCGAAAAGCTTTTTGATTGCGTCTATCATATATTTAAATTGTTTGAGATTGAAAATAATTTACGTCCAGCCAAGACCCTGCATTAAAACATTCAATACCTTGTTGTGAAAGGTAACCTTGTGCCTGACCACTTCTTCCGCCTGAAGCGCAACATAAAATCAATGGTGCTTGGAGGCTTTTTAATTCTTCTATTCGTTTTGGTACTTCATTTAAAGGAATATTTATTGAACCTACAACATTGCCTCCTCTGAATTCTTCTGTTGTTCGCACATCAACGATAGTGCCTTTTTTTTCTTTGATTATTTTTTCGATGTTCATTTTTTTGTAATTATTTATTATTTATTTTTTGAAAATGTTAAAGAATAAACCTCCCATTAATCCTCCATATAATGTACTATTTAATGGTTTGGAAGTTATTGCACATGTTCCACTTGCACACCCTACAAAATAATAATAGAGGTACCCACCAATCAATCCGACTATAACTCCAAGAATAGTTAGTTTATGTTTGAGTATAAATCCCATTTTACTTCTCTTTTTTTCTTGTAGAAATGCCAAAAGGTAGATACAGTGGACAGAAACTGATTAAACTTGTTAGTACAAATATCGCGGCAAGAGCGAGCGCTGATATTGCAATAATACCAGAAATTTGATCTGTGAAGTAAAGAATTGTGATTATTATTGCGACAAGTATTCTGATTACTTTGTCGGTTGTTCCCATATTTGTTTTCATCTGTTCTATTTTTATTGAATAATTTATTTCAATGCAAATGTCAGACATTATTATAGGTTACACAGTGACTTTTGTTACACAAGGGTAATTTTATTTCTGCCTAGTTCGACAAGGCCTTCGATCTCCATTTGTTTAAGTAGCCGGGAAACCACAACTCGGGCTGTTCCTAGTTCATGTGCGAGTTGCTCATGTGTAACCAGAATTGTTTTGTTTTTGCTAAGATCACATTTTTTCTTGATAAATGTCAATAAGCGTTCATCGATCTTTTTAAAAGCGACGGCATTTACAACTTCCAAAAGTTCTTCAAAACGTTTGTGATATAAACGGAAAATATAGTCCAGCCACTCAGGGTATTCTTTTATCAGTAAACTTACTTTGTCAACAGGAATAAATAGTATTTCACTTTCTTCCTCAGCAATTGCTTTTACTTTGCCGTAAGAATGTAGTTTAGCTATTATTTCCGGTGAAGACTTGAATTCAACTAAATTATCTAATTCCATATTGTGATCTATCCTTTTTTGTTCGAATTCATTCTCATTACCCATTTAATTATCTCGTACCAAATTACGAAAAGGAATCCAATTCCAATACTAATTAATAGTTGATAAAGGTTCAATTGTTGAAATTCAAAGAATATTGTTAATGGCTTTACATATAATAAAATTGCGGAAATTGCAATAGTTATTCCAATGATAAGCAAAACTAAATTGTTCTTGTATTTCATAGTTGTGAAAATTGAATAATAAAATGAACGGTTAACAAATGTCAATAATATGTTAGATGAGATAAGAACCGTAAAAACCATTGTTCTTGTGAGTGCCTCGTTGTAGCCTTGGTGCACGGCATATTGGTAGCTGAGCAATGTTCCAACTGTGATCATTAATCCTTGAAGAATACTAATTGAAAGTTCTTTCCAGTTAAAAAATGTATTTGTAAAGGGACGCGGAGCCTGCTCCATCGTGTTTTTTTCCATGGGCTCGTTTTCGTATATAATAGAACAAGTAGGACCCATAATTAATTCTAAAAATATGACATGTATCGGAGAAAAAATATTCGGATAGATCCATCCCAGTGCAAGAGGTATGAATACTGTTAGTATGATAGGAATGTGTATAGAGATTATATATCGGATTGCTTTTTTAAGATTAGAATAGATCCTTCTTCCCATGGCAACAGCGTCCACCATTTTTGACAAGTCATCTTCCAATAAAATTAATGAAGCGGCTTCTTTAGCGATCTCTGTTCCTTTTTTACCCATAGCAATGCCGATATGCGCTGCTTTAAGCGCAGGCCCATCATTTACACCATCGCCGGTCATTGCAACAATTTCATTTTTTCTTTTTATTGCGTTAATGATTTTTAGTTTTGCTTCCGGGAACATTCGTGTAAATACATTTGTCTCAATTACCCTGTCGTGTAATTCCTCACCTTGCAATTGCATTAATTCATCTCCTGAAATATTTTTGTCTGAGCCTTTAAAATTAATTTGTTTAGCGATAGTAGCTGTCGTATGAGCATTGTCGCCAGTTATTATTTTTACTACTATTCCTGCTTTATAGAAATTTTCTAAAACAGAAATTATATTTTTCTTTGGAGGGTCATAGAAAGCAATTATACCTTTAAAATTAAATTGAAATTCTTGTTGACTTTCAGGAAAGTTTTCGCCAATAAAATCTGCTTCTCCAACGCCCAAGATGCGATAACCATCGTCCGAAAAAATCTTTATTGCATCATCTATTTTTTGCTTGTCAGACTTTGTTAAATTTGAAACCTTTATCATCGCCTCTGGAGCACCCTTTGCGGCTATAATACGCTCTCCTAATCTATTTTCGAAAATATGTGTCATCATCGGAGGTTTTCCTCCTAATGGGTATTCGTGGATGATTTTAAATTGAGCGCGTTCATCAGATGAAATTGCTTCGGCATACGCATTATGTAAAGCTACTTCCATTGGATCGAAAGGAATAGGTTCGCTTGCCCACATGGCTATTTTTAGAAGTTCCTTCTCATCCTCATTCAATCCGCTATCCAATTGGAAGATATTATTTGTCTTCAGGACAAAAAGTTTAGCCAGACTCATTTTATTTTCTGTAATAGTTCCTGTTTTGTCAACACAGATTATTGTTGAGCTGCCTAATGTTTCAACGGTTTTCATTTGTTTCACAATAATGCCCATCTTCATTAATCGCCAAGAGCCCAATGCCATAAAAGTGGTGAAAGCTACAGGTATTTCTTCCGGCAAAATACTCATAGCAAGTGTCAGTGCTTTTAGCAAGCTATCTAGTATATCGTAGGATTTGAAATAATTGATCGCCCAAACAATTATGAAAACAATTGCTCCAACA
>JAPLDC010000410.1 GCA_026391935.1 Bacteroidota bacterium
TAACGCGTCATTGCGAGGAACGAAGCAATCTATAAACAATGCTTTTTCCGCTGAGATTGCTTCGTTCCTCGCAATGACGTCATCAAAAAAAATTGCAGAAACTGAAAGTCTTGCACTGAAAGTGCATAGTTTCAAAAACGAACTGAAACAATGAATTATTCAAAAGAAGCAATAGACAAAACAAGTGCCTGGGTGGAAGGCGATTTGGGGGCAAAAAAATGGCTTCAGGACAACCACTTTGAAGAATTGGTGCAGCTAAAAGACGCTTGCAGCAGATATGCTAAAGCACTGGAATATTTGCTGGTTCACAAACACATTGCGCTGGCTGCGTTTGTAAATGCAATTTGGGAAGATCAAAAAGCATTCAAAGTATTAATGGATCTTCGCGCATTTCAATGGGCAGCAATGGCGAACTACATTAACGGTGATGATGACGCAGCAATGTTTCTTAAGAAAAATAAAATGGAATACTATGCCGAATTAGCACATAAAATTCAAGCGAAAATAAGAAGAGAAGGTGATGCAGGAACAAATTTTTTTAACAGCGGACCATATAAAGTATAACCGTAAGGAAGAAAAAGAATAGGCAATTAAAAAAATATGCAGTTGGCAAATAAATAAAAATATATACGATAAATTAAATGAGAATCATCGCCAACATACCACATCCGAAAATAAGCATCAACATTTTTTCAATGAATGAAAAATACCAGATTCAATTTATGGCGGGACCTATGGAACAAACATTTAAAATAGCACACAATGAAATCGATGGTGTTGAAGGTATCCAGAAAATGAATCATTTGCAATTATGAATTTTCAAATGTTTAAAAAAATATTATTCTCTTTCATTATTATTATAGTCGTTGCAGGCTTTATCCCTACTCCCTCCTATCAAATTGCTTTATTGAAATATGGCGGTGGCGGTGATTGGTATGCCAATCTGGAAACATCTTTACCAAACCTTATTGAATTTTGCAATACCAATTTAAAAACCAATATTAATCCGGAACAAGCTACCGTTGAAGTTGGCAGTCCGGATATATACAACTACCCTTTTGTGCATATAACAGGTCATGGAAATATTGTATTTAATTCGCAAGAGACCGATAATCTGCGTAATTATTTGATAGGTGGTGGATTTTTACACATCTCCGATAATTACGGGATCGACAAATTCATTCGTCCGCAAATGAAAAAAGTTTTCCCTGAATTAGATTTTATAGAATTACCATTCTCACATCCAATTTACCATCAGAAATATGATTTTCCGAATGGGTTACCAAAGATCCATGAGCACGATGGAAAAGCACCACAAGGTTTTGGATTAATTTATCAAGGGCGATTAGTTTGTTTTTATGATTATGAATGTGATCTTGGTGACGGATGGGAAAGTTTCGAAGTTCATAAAGACTCTCCAGAAATGCATCAAAAAGCCTTGAAAATGGGAGCAAATATGATCCAATATGTGTTGATGGGTGGAGAGAATGTGGTAAAAAAATAGTCTTACAGAATTTTAATTCAAACCTAGTTCCTTATTAATAATTTCATTGATCTCATCAGCCTTACTGACAATCATAAAATGATTCCCTTCCTGAATAGTATAATCACAATTTAAATTTTTATACGGCAATACCAAATCAGCAGTGCCATGAATATGAATTATATTTTGAGGGACCTCTTTGTTTTTCCAATTGACAATACAATTTACTGCGCCAACAAAATATCCTTGCGGAGAGGTATTCAACATCTCCTTAAATTTATTTTTTTGTTCTTTTGTAAAAACACCAAACTGCTTTTTAATTAATAAGGCTGATCTTTTGAAAACAGAATCACTCAACACTTTATAAACAGGAATATTTTTCCAAAACGTGATCTTTGAGGGAAGCTCATCAAAGGTCTTACAGCTTGATATGACAAATGTTTTAACAGGTTTTATTTTTTTGGCAATTTCAACGGCACACATTCCACCAAGAGACACTCCAATTAATGCGAAGGGGAGAGAATCATCTATCTGTTTTGCAAGACGCATTGCATACTGCGGCAGCGTCTCGTTTTTAGACGCCGGTTCCCACTTAATATAATGGATCTTACAATTATTCAATTTTAAATTTTTGAATAACCTACCATCAACACCCATACCCGGAATACAATATACATTAAGCATTATTTTAGAAAATTATTTCTTTCGTGTCACATAATAAACAATTCCCATAGCAGAAACAGAAACCAATAATAAAATCAATTTACCATAAGCGCTAGGTTGATCATTTCGCGGACCAATTTCGTTTTCTTGCTTATTTATATCATTGCCATGAATAAAATACTGAAGTCCGAATGTAGTCTTCAAAAACTCCTTTTCTTTTTCAAAAGTTCGTTGTGCTGCTATCAGAAAAACATCTTGTGAATCGTCATTGTATTTTTTTCGACTATGCTCACAAAAAGTTACCTTCAACTGATCAAATTTTACATATTTTGAATAAATCAACCACTCTTCACCTTTTGAAAAACTCATCATACAAGCAGAAGAGCAATCAAAATCAATTTTTACATTTTTCTCAGCATTCCCTTTATACAATTCTGTGATCGTAAAAAAGGCTGTAGAAAAGCCTTTGGAATTACATGGGGTAACAGAATCAACCATGCCATAAAAGATCACATCATAATTCTGACATAACTCTTTAGAAATAGGAGATGATGGAGGACATTCACAAGCAAAGCCATAAAAGGAAAAAAGAATCAGAACTAATGAAAGGATTTTTTTCATCAATAAACGATCATTTTTTTGGTTACAACATACTCGTTACAAGAAATGGAATAATAATATATTCCGGATTTCAAATTGTATGCTGTTGCATTAAATATGTAATCGTAATCACCTTCATTGAATTGTTCTTTATTATAAAGTGTCGCCACTTTATTTCCTAATACATCAAACACCTCCAAATTAACCGTTGCAGATTTCTTCAAACCAAACTTGATCCATGTTGTCTGGATAAACGGATTTGGTTGATTCTGCTCTAGCTCCACAGGAGAAAATGCATTTAAAGAGGATTCATTTATACTCATCGTTGAACCATCTACCAAAGCAGTCCAAACACTTAAGGTAGAGGAACTATAGGCCATCCAAATAGGGCGCACCATATTATTGTATGCAGATATTCCAATATAATCTCCAAAGAATACAGCAGGACTAGGAATAAAACTTGTTTGATTTATTTTATAATTTGTAAATGTATTTCCGCCATCCACAGATTTTGCGATATACACATCCGTTTGCTGACTAGATGAAGCATAATTTCTTCTGTCATAAAAAACACAATAAACCGTACCGGTAATTTTATCTACATCCATCCATGATAAAAATTGTTGTGACCCCGCAACATCATTATTCACTCGGATTGGTGAACACCATGTTGAGCCACCATCTGTGGATTTTACTAACCAAACATCTGTATCTCCAGTTCCATTGCGTTGATCTGTCCAGTTAACATAAATGGTTCCATTATTTACTCCTCCCGTCCGATCACAGATTGCCTGGGGCAAACCGTTACAACGTTGCAAACCCGCGATATTGTAATCCCAACCTCCTGGCATTGAAGTAACAGTTGTTTCGTGCGGCAACCAAGTCAAACCATCATCCAAACTCTTATTAAACACAAGGCCATTGGGGCCGGTCCAAACTACATATAATTCTCCGGCAGGACCAACAGAAGGAATCGCGCCTTCAACAGTATTGTCACTATCTATACAATCGCCGCCATCTTTACTGATTCGAAGCGGTACACTCCAGGTCAAACCTGCATCAGAAGATTTTGAAAACATGATCACTGAGCTATCTGTTGTTGCTGAACTACCATACGAATCAAACTGTGTCCAGGTAACATAGATCTCATTCGTAAACGGATTTACCACAATTCCTTCTTTGTCTTGCACCTTCGTACCATTTTTGCCGGTAGAAGTTCCGCTAGGCCACCAGGTTACTCCGCCATCTGTAGATTTAGTAAATACGATCCTGTCAACCCAGCTTCCACCGGAAGTAGGATTGGATAAATGTGAATAATAAAAATCTCCTGTAGTATCAGTAAAAACGATAGGATCACCCCAAACTCCGTTTGTAGGATCCGATAAAAATGTTTGGGTCCATGAGGCTCCACCATCATTAGAACGAAAAACATTATCAATATTTGCACCGGCAACAACCTGATTCGGGCTCTTTGGATTTATGCGAATAGTTACCTCCTCTGGGTCATTCACATTGCTGATCATCACATTGGTGTACTGAGCAGAAAGTATGTTGACAAAAAATAGTGTACAAAAAAAAGAAAGAGAAATTTTTTTCATAGCAGTTTTCATTTTATCAAAGGTAAGCAATCATAAAGAGATTAAAAACTTTCTTCAAAGCTCATCCATTTGTCAGGAAGACGCTTGATCTAGAAGGAGCCCGACGACCTTAGTTCACAATATTGAGCAAAGCATAGAAATCAAAAAACGAAATCCGTTTGCTTTAAAAATTGAACACTTTGATCAATTTGAGTGTACATAATTTTATCTTCATCAACAAATGGAACTAATTTTCTATAATCAGTAATCACTTTTTCAATAACAGAAGAAGACTTAAGTGGCCTTCTGAATTGTAAGGCTTGTGTGGCATTGAAAATTTCAATAGCCAAAATGCGCTGCAAATTCTCCACCACTTTATAACATTTTGTGGCTGCATTAGCGCCCATAGAAACATGATCTTCTTGTCCGTTTGAACTTACGATTGAATCAACTGAAGCAGGAGAACACAATTGTTTATTCTGACTAGCGATACTTGCAGCGGTATATTGAGGGATCATAAATCCTGAATTCAATCCCGGCTTGGCAACCAAAAAGGCCGGCAACCCTCTTGTTCCAGAGATCAACTGATAGGTTCTTCTTTCCGAAATACTTCCCAATTCAGACAAAGCGATCGCCAAAAAATCCAATGCGAGTGCAAGAGGTTGTCCGTGGAAATTACCTCCGGAAATAATTTCATCTTCATCAGGAAAAACTGTAGGATTATCTGTTACAGAATTTATTTCGGTTAAGAAAACATTTTCTACATATTCAATTGCATCTTTAGAAGCACCATGTACCTGAGGTATACAGCGGAATGAATACGGATCCTGAACATGCTCTTTTTTTCTATTAATTATTTCGCTACCCTCTAATAGCTTACGCATATTTTCCGCAGTTTTTATTTGACCTTTATGCGGACGAATAGCATGGATATGTGGTTTAAAAGGATCGATACGACCATCGAATGCATCCAATGAAATTGCCCCGATAACATCAGCAGAAACGGATAATTTACGAGTTTGTAATAAACACCAAACACCATAAGCACTCATGAATTGTGTTCCATTCAATAATGCCAACCCTTCTTTTGATCTTAGTGTAATTGGTTTTAAATTCAATTGTTTTAATACATCTGCTGCTGCTTGCTTTTTGCCATTATAAAACACTTCACCCAAACCCAACAATGGCAAACTCATATGCGCCAAAGGAGATAGATCACCTGAAGCTCCCAAAGAACCTTGTTGATAGACAACAGGATAAATATCATTATTAAAAAAATCAACAAGTCGTTCTACAGTTTGTAATTGCACAGCTGATCTACCGTACGACAATGCCTGGATCTTCAAGAGTAACATCAGTTTCACGATTTCCTGAGGCACTTCATCACCGGTTCCACAAGCATGTGACATCACTAAATTCTGTTGCAATTTCTCCAGGTCTTCATCCGGAATTACCACATTGCATAAAGAGCCAAAACCTGTATTGATACCGTATATCGGACCTTTTTGAGAAGCCATCTTTTTATTGAGATATTCACGACAACGGGTAATATTATTTTTCGCGTCGTCGGATAAAGTCAATTTTTTATTTGCAGAAAGGATTTCTGAAATTGTTTGAAGTTCTATTTTCGATGTTGTTATTTGATGCATGATTTTCTTTTAACACAGATTACAAAGATTTACACAGAATTTTCTGTACCAATTTGTTATCTGTGGTGAATTTTTATTTTAGTTTATTAATAATTTCGTCAATACTAATCTCTTCCTTTTCGCCGGAAACAATATTCTTTAAAGTCAAAACACCTTCTTTAACTGAAACTACAAATGGAATATTTTTAGACTCGCCATATGTAAATTGTTTTTTAGCATCGGCTTTCGTATTTGGATAAATCTCAGAATTAATTCCTGCTTTTCGAACCATTGCTAACATTGGCAGCATATCACTCTGGTCTTTTTCATTAAATGCAACGAACAATAATTTTGTAGATGCAGAAACAGTATCTGGATACAAATTCAATTCGTTCAGTACATCATAAATTCTATCTGCACCAAATGAAATTCCGACTCCACTCATGTTTGGTAAACCAAAGATCCCTGTCAGGTCATCGTAACGTCCACCTCCACAAATGCTGCTGGTAAGTGTACCAACATTTGCTTTCACTTCAAAAATAGCTCCTGTGTAATAATTTAATCCGCGGGCAAGAGTGATGTCTAATTCTAATTGTGCTGTTTCGAGAGTAAGTAATTCATCCCCCTTGCCCCCTTCAAAGGGGGACTTGAACTTGCTAAAAATAGTTTCCACTTCTTCGATTCCTTTTAAGCCAATTTCAGAAGTTGCTAAAAGTGTTTTTAAGAAATTTAATTTTTCTAATGTTGTTCCTGTGAATTCAATTAAAGGTTGCAATTTTTCGATAGCAGAAGCGCTTACTCCATTCTCATTTAATTCCTTGTTCACGCCCTCGGCACCTATCTTATCTAATTTATCAATCGCAACAGTAATCGTAACAATTTTTTCTTTTTCACCAATTACTTCAGCAATTCCGCTTAATATTTTACGGTTATTGATCTTGATTAGCACAGGAACTTTCAGTTTTGTAAATACATCATCAATCATCTGAACCAATTCAACTTCATTGATCAAAGAATCACTTCCTATCACATCCGCATCACACTGATAAAATTCTCTGTAACGTCCCTTCTGTGGTCTGTCGGCACGCCAAACAGGTTGAATCTGATACCGTTTGAATGGAAATGTAATTTCATTTTGATGCTGCACTACGTAACGTGCGAAAGGAACTGTCAAGTCGTATTTTAATGCTTTTTCGGAAATTTTATTGACCAATTGCTTTGAATCAAGATTCATATCAACACCATCTTTAAAATCCCCGCTATTCAAGATCTTAAATATAAGTTTATCCCCTTCTTCCCCGTATTTTCCCATGAGTGTAGCAAGATTTTCCATTGCCGGTGTTTCGATAGGTAAATAACCATAACGTTGAAACACTTGTTTGATAGTATCAAATATATAATTGCGTCTCACCATTTCTTGAGGTGAAAAATCACGTGTACCTTTTGGGATGCTTGGTTTTGGTGCCATTTTATAAAATCCTAATTCAAAAAATCCTGAATGCTTTATTTTCAGCACGAATATCGTGAATTTTCCCTTAATAATCACGCTACCATTCATCCTAAAATATCAGCCACTTGTAAAGTTATTTAAGGCTTTGGACTTATCTCATATTGCTAATTCATAATAATTTCTATTTTTGCCCCTGATAAACTGAAAACACTTCAACCTTATGAAAAAAATAACTCTATTACTCCTAAGTATTCAATTATTAACGATTAAACTTGTTAAGGCAGATGAAGGCATGTGGCTTCCGATGTTGTTAAAAAACAATTACGAGCAAATGGTAAAAGCCGGACTAAAACTTACGGCAGAACAACTTTACGACATTAATCTTAACAGTATAAAAGATGCCATCGTTTGGTTCAATGGTGGTTGCACTTCCGAAATAATTTCTGAACAAGGTTTATTATTAACCAATCACCATTGCGGATATGATGCAATTGCAAACCACAGCACAACGGCTGATAACATCCTTGATAATGGCTTTTGGGCAAAATCATTCTCTGAAGAAAAAATAAATAAGAACATGTGGGCTTCCGTTTTAGTTCGCATGGAAGATGTCTCTGACAGAGTAAATAAAGGACTTGCAGGAATTGACGCTAAAGACCTGGATGCTAAGAAAACTGAACTATTCAAGTCGATTGAAAAAGAAGCAACAAAAGATACGCACTATGAAGCCAGCGTAAGATCATTCTTTAAAGACAACGCTTTTTATCTGTTTGTTTTTGAAAAATTCACCGACATACGCTTGGTTGCAGCTCCTCCTCAATCGATCGGGAAATTTGGTGGTGACACTGATAATTGGATGTGGCCGCGTCACAATGCCGACTTTTCAATGTTCCGTATCTACGCAAATAAAGACAATCAGCCGGCGCCATATTCAGCCGATAATGTTCCTTATAAACCAAAACAATTTTTGAATGTTTCTATAAAAGGTGTGAATGATGGTGATTTTACCATGATATACGGATTCCCGGGTCGCACCAATCGTTATGAAAACTCATTCGGAATTAAATTGGCGATAGATAAAGTGAATCCTGCGATCGTTGCTTTGCGTGATGTGCGCTTGACCATGTGGAAAGAACAAATGGATAAAAGCGATAGCGTTCGCTTGTTATTGTCTTCAAACTACGCAAAGATCGCTAACTACTATAAATATTTTATCGGTCAAACAGAACAATTAAAACGTTTGAAAGTTGTTGATGAAAAGGAAGCTTTGGAAAAACAATTTACAGAATGGGCGAAAGATAAACCGCAATATGCTTCCATTCTGCCAACCTTCGAAAAAGCATATACATCCTATAACCAATATGCTTTGCATCAAACCTATATGCGTGAATGTATTTCCGGTTCCTCATTAATTTCAAATGCAATGAAATATATGTCATTGGAAAAAGCACTTCTGGCAAATCCGCGAGTAGATGATGATATTTCAAAAGCCGTTAATGCTTTAAAAACTGACGGAGAGGATTTTTACAAATCATTTAATGTTATTTCCGAACAAAAAATATTGGCTTCACTAACAGAAATGTACTTTTCAAACATTCCTTTAGATCAACAACCTGCCTATATGGCTAAGCTGATGAAGAAATTCAAAGCGAAGACCACTAAGGAAGTATTTGAAAAATTTGCTGCCGCAGCATTCAAAAAAAGTTTCATGAGCAACAAACAAAGTGCTTTTGCATTTTTAGACAAACCTGATCTGAAAAAATTACAAAACGATCCTGCTTTTGAATACGCGAAAGCATTCATTACAAATTATACAGAAAAGATCAAACCACATATTGATGAATTCAACGCGATCAACAATCAACAAGGAAGTTTGTATATAAAAGCATTAATGGAAAT
>JAPLDC010000427.1 GCA_026391935.1 Bacteroidota bacterium
AGTGAAATACCTAGAGTATTCAGGAATGGTATCATTCCGATAGATGTAGCTTTAATGCATCTCTCGCCACCTGATAAACATGGGAATTGCTCATTAGGAGTATCAGTTGAATGCAGTCTGGCAGCGATGCAATCTGCTAAAATAGTTATTGCTCAATTCAATCACAACATGCCTCGAACGCATGGAGACGGAGTTGTTCATATCAGTAAAATAGATTATGCTGTAGAAGTAAATGATCCCATTTATGAGGTTATTTATGGCGAACCAACCGAAATAGAAATGCAAATAGGTAAAAATGTGGCTTCTATAATTGAAGATGGAGCGACTTTACAAATGGGGGTTGGCGGCATTCCTAACTGTGTGTTAAGTTGTCTTACTAATCATAAAAACCTTGGAATACATACTGAAATGTTTTCGGATGGTTTAATGAAATTAACTCAAAAAGGAGTTATCACAGGAAAGTTTAAAAAAAATCACAGGGGAAGAATCGTTTCCGGATTAGTGATGGGTTCAAAAAAGTTATATGATTTTATCGATGATAATCAACAAATAGCTATGCTTGATATTGGCTATGTAAATGATACCGCAGTAATCCGACAAAATCCAAAAGTAACAGCCATTAATTCAGCTATAGAAGTGGATATGTTCGGGCAGATTTGTGCGGATTCAATTGGCTTATTGCAATATTCGGGAGTTGGCGGACAAATGGATTTTATGCGCGGAGCAATGCTTTCGGAAGGCGGAAAACCAATCATAGCTTTACCATCAGTAACAAATAAAGGCGAATCGAAAATTGTAAACGTCCTTAAACATGGAGCAGCAGTTGTTACGACTAGAGCCCATGCTAGGTTTGTTGTTACTGAATACGGTATTGCCGATCTTTATGCCAAAAATTTGAAACAACGAGCAAGATTATTGATCGATATTGCTCACCCTATGCACAGAGAAAATTTAGAAATTGAAGCGTATAAAGTTTTAGGGAAGATCTGATATCACTATCACAAACATCGAAGTAAAAACGCCCTAAAGGCCAAAAGACTTATTTCACAATTATAGAATTTGCTATTTTATAAAAAACAACAACACTACAATATTTATTTTTGTTTCCAATACCACACATCATCCTGCGATTCTGTGTCTATCTGATTCCAATATCTCGGGGTAACAAATTTTCCTGCTTCATTTTTTAATTGGCGATTATATACTCCATTAACAGGATTAAAGGTAAGATCGGTAACTCCAACAGTAAAGGTTGTTGGAGCAGAAGGAGCTGTTTCAACAGGGGTTTCGGCTACATCTGCAGCAACTGGTTTAGCAGCAATTTTTGGAGGAGGACTATTTACAACAACAACAGTAAAGCCATTGAATTGTAACAATTTTTTTAAAAATTCGACACGTTCAGCACTGCAATTTTTTTCGATAATGGAGCATTTTATTTCTCCAAGTTCTTCAAATAAATAATTTGCATTTAATGACATTTGTTCTTTTTTATTTATTTTTTAATATCTTAAAATGTAAGACTATTAATATAATCGTAAATACAACTTGCAAAACCGGTCAATACCACACCCGCCATACAAATGATCAAACCTAATTTTGATGAAAAACTTGAATCTAGCTTTGCAATTGGAGAATCATTAGGATCAACAAAAATGGCCTTTACAACGCGTAAATAATAATACAAAGAGACGATCATATTTAAGGAAGCGATGATCACCAAAATATTATTTCCATGACTTGCCCCTGCTGTTACCAAAAACATTTTCCCGAAAAAGCCTGCTGTTGGCGGAATACCTGCCAATGAAAACAAAGATATTGTAAGTATCCAGCTGAGTATTTTATTGTTTTTATAAAAACCTTTGTAATCACTTATGTTTTCTTTTTGAGCATAAGCGGATACAATTCCAATCACACCAAATGCACCAAGATTGGAGAAAATATACACTAATAAAAAATAAATGGTGTAAGAACAATACTCAAAAATAACATGTTATACCACATGCCTTGGAAATTTAAAAACAAAGGACCTAATACTGAAATAAAAACAAAAACAATTGCAGCTTTCGAAATTACGGAAAGATAAGAGGTAACAGAAACAGGCGATCCTTCATACACATCCGCTGTCCATAAATGAAAAGGAACAGATGAAAGTTTAAATGCAAAGCCAACAAAAACAAAGATCAAAGATAATATTTGCAAATTTCCATTTGCGATCTGCGAAGACAAGTCTGCAAAGTTCAATGTTCCTGTACTTCCGTATAACAATGAAATACCAAACAACATGATGCATGATGAAAATGCCGACAATAAAATCATTTTCACGGCTGCTTCAGACGATTTTATTTTCTCAAGATCAAAATTCGCAAGAGCTGCAAGAGGTATAGACGCAAGCTCTAAACCAAGATAAAACATCAGGAAATTTCCACTGGAGATCATAAAGAACATTCCCAATAATGTGGTTAACAAAAGAATAAAAAATTCAGGAACATGTTTATGAGTTTTTAACCAATCAAACGCCTGAAGCGAAATGATAAGTGTACCTAAATTCAAAATTGATTTTTCAAGGAAAATAATATTGTTTGTATGGAACATACCGTTGAACAGCATGCCATCACTATTAAAAATGAACCCTAATGCAAAATTCAGAAGCAACAAGAAGTTAACAATATGAAGCCAGGTACTGTTATCCTTAATGCCATCCCATACTTTAAGGATGAGCAAAATAAAGATGATGAGCGTTAAGCTCAATTCAGATTTCATTAATATAAAAAAGTCAGTGCTCATATCTTATTTACTTTACCACTCCTGCAATGTTATCCATGATTATTTGTGCATCGGGTGCAATTAAATTATACAACCAAAACGGAGCAATTCCAATTGCAAGAATTGCAACGATCAATAAAACAGAAGCGATCTTTTCGTTCCATGTTGCATCTTTCAAATGCTGATAATGTTCATTTACAATTGGTCCCATCACAGCCTTTCCTGCGGCTCTCAATATATACACAGCTGTTACAACGATAGATGCGGCAGCAAGAATTGTTGCAATGCGGTGAAAGGCATCAGGTCGTTCCCAAGACCCTACAAAAACTGTCATTTCAGCAACAAAACCACTTAATCCGGGTAAACCTAAAGAACATAAACCGGTAATAATATAAACTGTTCCTATAAAAGGAAGTGTCTTTAATAATCCACCCAATTCATTTATTTGTCGTGTATGTGTGCGTTCATAAATCATTCCAATAGCACCGAAGAAAAGTGCTGTCATAACTCCATGAGATACCATTTGCATAACGGCACCTATGATCGCTGTTTTAGTTAGCATACCGATACCCAATAAAATAAATCCACAGTGACTAACAGATGAATAAGCATTCATATATTTCAGATCTTTTTGCATCAACGTAGCAAAAGCACCATAAATAATAGCAATCGTCGCCAACAATACAATCAGCCATGAATATTCCTTTGCAGCTTCAGGCATTAAATACATCGCCACGCGTAATGCTCCGTAACCTCCTAGCTTCATAGAAATTCCGGCAAGAAACATGGAAGCAGCTGTTGGCGCAGAAGAGTGACCATCAGGAACCCAGGTATGGAATGGAAATAATGCAGTGAACACACCAAAACCAACAAACAGGAACGGGAAAATATACATTTGTGTTTGAAGCGGAATATGTAAATGTGAAATTTGTATAAGATCCCAAGTATGCACTCCGTTTCCAACATCGGTGCTAAAATAAGTACCTAATAAACCTATCAATACAAAAACAGAACCTCCCATTAGCATTAAAGCAAGCTTCATTGCACTGTATTCTTTTTTGCCGCTTCCCCAAATTGCAATTAATAAGAATTTAGGAATAACTGCAATCTCTAGGAAGAAGAACATGGTGAAAAGATCCAAGGAAATAAAGAAACCGTATGCTCCTACGCTTAATAATAATAGTAAGAAGAAAAATTCTTTTGTCAGTGTTTCAACCCGCCATGAAATTAAAATTCCTGCAACAACAACACAAGCAGTAAGCATTATCATTACAATCGAAATACCATCGATACCAATAAAATATTCAATATTTAAAGCTTTAAACCAGCTGTAACGCTGCTGAAACAGCATTTGAGAAGAATCCCCTAACGCTCTTTCTGAAATATATGCAAGCAAAGTTGCGGAAGCAAGTACAAGTTGTATTATTGATCCAATAAATGATACCCACTTAACCTGTGCACTGTTTCTACAGGACAATACAGCAAGTGCTGTAAGAAGCGGTACAATTATTAGTAGTGTTAAATTCGTCATTTTCTATTTACATTTCACTTTCGTTAATCTTCAGAATATCAAGAACAAGTGTTTTAAATTTTTTTGCAGCAATAACACACTCATCCACTTTATCTACTGTATGGCAATATTTTCCATCGCAAGCTTCCTGATTCAATTCCTTACAAAGGATACCACTTACATCAATTTTTGCAAATTGATCATTTATTTTTATACACTGATTCAACAGCTCTTTTAAATTATTGCTCTTAACCGGTTCAACGTCATTACTCATTAAGAAAAGACGCAACATAGAAATTAATGCCTGCCGTGCACTGTAGCAAACAGACATAGTTACAACATCTTCATGAGGACGATTTAATTCGTATTCCGCAATATGCAGCTCAGTTAAAGCTTGTTTCAAGGCCTTGCGAATTTCATTTGTTACCATGTGTCAAGTTTTTAAATCCACAAATAAATGAATAATAAAACAAATCCCAGTGTTCCTGCAAAAAAGTAAATAGCGTAATCCTGCACTTTACCGGATTGAAATGATTTTACAGATTCAGAAACAGATTCTGTTACAGAAGCAATTAAATTCATAAAACCATCAAAGATATTTTTATCGATCCATGCTGCAGGTCGTCCAATTAAATTAAAAATTATTTTTTTAGTGATGAACAAATATATTTCATCAAAATAAAATTTTCTATACGCCGCAGTATAAAAGCTCTTAAAACTATCAGCCATTTTTTGTGGTACAATACTTTCTTTAGCGTACATATACCAAGCTAAAAATATCGCTGCAGTAGCAAGCAATACAGGACCAATGGCAAAACCTAAATGAAATTCTGTTTCAAATCCTAATCCATCGGCAGTCACTAAATGACTGAAAGGAACAAAACCTGCAACGACTGAAAGCCCGGCAAGAATAATCAAAGGAAGAAGCATAGTACCCGGAGCTTCACCATGATGAGCATCGTGACTACCGTGAGTTTTGTATTCCTTATTCCAGAAAATACTGAAGTATAATCGGAACATGTAAAATGCTGTTAACCCTGCAGTCAAAACGGCTGTACCAAAAATAATTTTGTTCGAATTCCAGCATGCCAATAATATTTCTTCTTTACTGAAGAAACCCGCAAATGGAGGAATTCCTGCGATTGCCAAACAAGCCAATAAAAATGTGATGTGTGTAATCGGCATTAATTTTCGCAAGCCACCCATATCTTTCATTTCATTGCT
>JAPLDC010000398.1 GCA_026391935.1 Bacteroidota bacterium
CAATGGAATATTATTATCTGAAATAGTTTCAGGCCCAAATACCATCTTTCATTGGAAAACAAAACATCCGATTGCAGCTTACCTGATTGCTATCGGAGTGACAAATTATGTTTATTATTCTGATTATGTTCCGCTTACTGCAACGGATTCAATCCAAGTATTAAATTATGTTTACCCCGAAAATCTGGTAAGCGCTCAATCACTTACACCGGACATTATCAATGTGATAAAATTATATGATAGTTTGACAATACTTTATCCTTTTGCAGATGAGAAATACGGTCATGCGCAATTCGGCTGGGGAGGCGGAATGGAACATCAAACAATGAGTTTTGTTGTTTCATTTAATCATTCTTTGATTGCACACGAATGTGCACATCAATGGTTTGGCGATCATGTTACTTGCGGAAGCTGGGAAGATATTTGGTTGAACGAAGGATTTGCAACCTATTTTGAAGGATTAACAGAAGAACGTTATTTCCCAAGTACATGGCAAGCTTGGAAACAAGGAAAAATAAACAACATTACCTCTTCACCGGCAGGCTCCGTATTATGTGATGATACAACGAATGTAAGTAGAATATTCAGTGGGCGTTTGACCTACGACAAAGGATCCTATTTACTACATATGCTTCGTTGGGAATTGGGTGATAACCTGTTCTTTCAATCATTAAAAAACTACTTGAATGCTCCCGGTATCGCTGACAATTACGCTAAAACACCAACTTTTAAGGCGCAACTGGAAGCTACCAGCGGACAAAATTTTACTACCTTCTTCGATCAATGGTACTATAAACAGGGCTTTCCATCGTATCAGGTTTTATGGGGACAAACAGGAAGTGCAGTAAATGTAACTATCAATCAAACGCAATCAGATGCATCGGTTTCATTTTTTGAAATGTCTGTTCCGATTAAATTTATCGGAGCCACCCAAGATACAACAGTCGTTTTTAATCACACTTTTTCTGGACAAAGTTTCGCTGCAACAATAGGGTTTCCGATTGTCAGTGTACAATTTGACCCGCAATTATGGATCTTATCCGCAAACAATACAGTAACCGGAATAGCAGACCTTAAATTAATAAATGATAATATTCTGGTTTACCCGAATCCGATCTCCAACACGGTTTCTGTGATGTTAAACCTGAAAGAAAAATCAGATATGACCTTTGAAATATTTGACATAACCGGTAGAAAAGTAAGTTCGGAAACTCAGAACATAAATGTAGGAAACTCAGTAAAAACAATTGATTCGAGCAAATTAAGCAAGGGCTCCTATGAAATAAAAATTACAGGAAAAGACATTCATTTTTCCCAGAAATTAATAAAACAATAGTAACTGCTTTTTCCAAAAGAGGCTTCTGATATTGATCTTCAGAAGCCTTTTTTATTTTCAATCCATTATATTCTGACAATTCATTATCGCGCTTGCACATAAATAATTCACATTAATTAGCAGTTCAGTATACAAAATCCCTTAATTAATCATGCAATTTTTTCGTATCTTTCGCGCTTTAAAACAGCATCTATAAAAATGGACATTTACGATAAATACGAGGCGGTAATTGGTTTGGAGATTCATGCACAATTATCTACGAAGAGCAAAGCGTATTCCGGCGATTCTACTGAATTCGGTGTATTACCGAATACCAATGTAAGTCCTATTTCATTAGGTCATCCCGGCACTTTACCAAAATCAAACAAACGCGTTATTGAATTTGCCGTTCGTCTTGGACTTGCTTGTAAAAGTACGATCCGTGAAGTAAATGAATACGCAAGGAAAAATTATTTTTATGCCGACCTTCCAAAAGGTTATCAGATCACTCAGGATAAAACACCAATTTGTACAGGAGGTTTCATCACTGTCAAGTTGCACAATGGAACAGAAAAAATTATAAATATCACACGGATCCATATGGAAGAAGATGCTGGAAAAAGCATACATGATATCGATCCATTCGACACATTGATAGATCTTAACCGTGCGGGTGTTGCCTTATTGGAAATTGTAAGTGAGCCGGACATCCGCAGTGGTGAAGAGGCTTACCAGTATGTTATGGAAGTCCGTAAGCTTGTTCGTTACCTCGATATTTGCGATGGGAATATGGAAGAAGGGAGTATGCGTTGCGATGCAAACGTTTCTGTCCGTTTAAAAGGGGCGAAAGAATTCGGTAAAAGAACAGAAACAAAAAATATGAATTCGATACGCAATGTTCAACGTGCTATTGAATATGAAATAAAACGTCAGATTGATATCATTGAAAATGGTGGAGAAATCTCTCAGGACACAATGGGTTTTGATGCCGTTACCGGAACAACTTATTTAATGCGAAGCAAGGAAGCTGCAAATGATTACCGCTATTTCCCGGAGCCGGATCTTCAACCGGTAGTTGTTACAAAAGAATATATTGAACAAATAAAACAAACATTACCGCCTTTACCAAATGAGTTGTTCAAGAAATATACTTCATTGGGATTATCGGATTATGATGCGGGTGTTTTAACAGATTCAAAAGAAATTGCATTGTACTTCGAGAAAATAATTGCGAATACAAAAAATGTAAAATCAGCATCAAACTGGTTGACAGTGCAAATAAAATCATTCTTGAACGACAGCGCTTTGCATATTTCAGATTTCAAGATTACTCCTGAACGGATTGCTGATCTGGTAAATTTTATTGACAGCGGAAAAGTAAGTCACACGCTAGCCACACAAAAGATTTTTCCGAAAATGATGGAAGATATTTATAAATCTCCATCTGAAATTGCATCTGAAAACAATTGGATTCAGGAAAGTGACAGTGCTGCCTTAACAGAATTTGTAAAACAGGTCATTGCAAAATATCCTGACAAAGTGATAGAATATAAAAACGGGAAAACAACTTTACTCGGACTATTTATGGGTGATGTTATGAAACTTTCCAAAGGGAAAGCCGATCCGAAAATTGCAACTGAATTAGTTAAAGAAATGCTTGAGAAATAATTTTACGATTTGAAAATTATTTAATTTGAAAATTAAAAATAAACATATAATGAGATCCACAACCTTCTTTATTGCGATTGCTACTTTAGTATCCTCTGCTTGTTCAAGTCCTAAATCAGAATCTGCATCAGGCTTTGAATTAAAAGGGAAATTGGGAAATGCACACGGCGACAAGATCATCCTTGAACAAATGGCGACTGATGGTATGAAAAGTATAGATACAGCTGTATTGGATGAAAATGGTGAATTCACAATGAATCCGAAGATCACTGAAATAGGTTTTTATCGTTTAAAAACATCCGAAAAGAATTTTGCAACATTCATTTTTGATGCAGACCAAAAAGTTTCGATCACAGGAGATGTTGCAGATCTTGGTAATACATATACTGTTGAAGGCTCCGCAGACTCTAAACTATTTTGGGAAATAAATCAGGCTTCTGCCGAAAGTTATAGGAAACGCGATTCGCTTCAAAAAATATTTCAGGCATTTGTGAATGTCACAAAAATGGATTCGCTCCGTATTGATTCAATGAGCAACGCTCTTGAAAAACCATACACCGAATTGGTTGATGCTCACAACAATTATTTAAAAAAATTTATTGAAAAAAATTCAACGTCCTTTGCTTCCTTAGCAGCCATCCAACAATTACAACCGGATGAATTTACGGAGACCTACTCAAAACTTGACGAGGGCTTATTTTCAAAATACCCTAACTCTGCATACATAAAAGCTTTTCACGAAGGTGTTCTTTCAAGTAAAAAACTGGCGATCGGAACCCAAGCTCCTGAGATCAATATGAATACTCCGGAAGAAAAACCATTAGCATTATCTTCTTTAAAAGGTAAAGTTGTATTGGTAGATTTTTGGGCATCTTGGTGCGGCCCTTGTCGCGCTGAAAATCCGAATGTGCTGAAAGCTTATAAAAAATACAGTTCCAAAGGGTTTGATGTTTATAGTGTGTCGTTGGATAAAGACATGGAAAAATGGAAAGGTGCTATCCGACAAGATGGTCTTATCTGGAAAAACCACGTTTGCGATTTTAAATTCTGGCAATCTCCTGTTGTAGCATTGTATAATTTTAATTCCATTCCTTCCAATGTTCTTATCGATAAGGAAGGAAAAATTCTCGCAAAAAATTTACGTGGAGATGATCTGGACAAAAAATTAGAAGAGATTTTGAAATAAAAACTTAATAGAATGCATGAGAGCTGACCAATTATTGTCATGCTGAGCGATTTGAAGTATTGACAATTTGAAAAAACGATACATGAAAAAAATATCTTTTTTAACTTTATTCATCCTCCTTGCATTTTCAAGCCTTGTTAATGCACAAACTTATTTTCAACAGGAAGTTGATTACTCTATCAATGTAAAATTGGATGATGTAAAAAATGAAATTACTGCGGATGAAAAAATAGAATATACCAACAACTCTCCTACCACACTCACATACATCTATATGCATTTATGGCCAAACGCATATAAGAACAATAGTACCGAACTCGCAAAACAAATGCTTCAAAGCGGTGAGACAAAATTATACTATGCTACTGATGAGGAAAAAGGATTTATTGATCAATTGGATTTTAAAGTAAATGGACAATCTGTAAAATGGGATTACCTGAAAGACAGCATCGATATTTGTAAGATAATTTTAAATGAACCGCTGAAATTCGGAGAAAAAATAATTATCTCAACGCCTTTCCATGTAAAAATCCCTTCCGGAAAGATTTCAAGGATGGGACATATCGGACAATCCTACCAGATAACTCAATGGTATCCAAAGCCGGCAGTATTCGACAGAACGGGATGGAACCAAATGCCTTATCTGAATCAAGGTGAATTTTATTCAGAGTTTGGTAGTTTCGATGTCAGCATCACACTTCCAAAAAATTATGTGCTTGGTGCTACCGGTGATATGGTGGACGGAGAAAAAGAACTTGAGTGGCTGGATAATAATGTAAAGGCTACTGAAGCGATCACTAGTTATGACAAGGACGATCTTGCATTTCCGGCGTCCGATCCTGAAATGAAAACCTTGCGTTTCAAACAAAAAAATGTTCATGATTTTGCTTGGTTCTGCGACAAGCGTTACCATGTTTTAAAAGGAGAGATTATTACGCCACATACAAAAAATAAAGTAACCACCTGGACTATGTTCACAAATGCAGAAGGTAATTTGTGGAAAAACAGCATTCAATATATGAATGATGCTGTTTATTATTATTCATTGTGGAATGGAGATTACCCCTATGCACAATGTACCGCAGTAGATGGAACAATTAGTGCAGGAGGCGGAATGGAATATCCAAATATTACTGTGATCGGTAGCAGCGGAAATGCATTCCAGCTAGATATAGTAATCACTCACGAAGTGGGGCACAACTGGTTCTACGGAATGCTCGGTTCAAATGAAAGAGAACATGGTTGGATGGATGAAGGAATAAATTCTTTTGACGAAAACAGATATGTAGAAACAAAATATCCCGACCAAAAGTTGATCGGTAATTTTGC
>JAPLDC010000099.1 GCA_026391935.1 Bacteroidota bacterium
CTTGCAACCGCTGTAATTCCTGGAGGTACAGCAACTACTTCATTGGGAAGAAAAATGGTAAGCAACAGCGGTATTGATATCGACAGTTGCGGAAATGTTTACGTAGGTTCAACAAATGCTGTTGTAAAATACGATGCTAACTTAACACTTCTTTCTTCCGTAGCAACAACTTTCAATGTGTATGATGTTACTGTTAGTTATGGTGGAAATGTTATCGCATGTGGAGCAACAGGAAACTCAAGTACTGGTGGAGCAAGATCAGGAAAAGTTCAATCCTTCAGTATGGTTTCATGTAGTCCCATGACGAGCATCTGTTGTGATGCAACAATTTGCAATCATCCACCGGCTTGCGTTACAGATCCGGCTTTTACTTTACAAGCAGGCACTTCAGGAGGAGTTTGGAGTGGTACAGGCATTACAAATGCTGCAACAGGAGTTTTTAATCCTGCAACAGCAGGTGCAGGAAGTTGGACAGTTTATTACACTTTATCTTGTGGGGTAGATTCAACAACCATCGTTGTGAGCTCCTGTCTTCCTTTATCTGTTTGTCAAAGTGCTGGCCCGACATTGACCGTAACCGGTGGTGTTGGTCCATATACATGGCAAAATCAGGTAACAACATACCCCTGTGTTACTGGTGCAGGTTTCGTTTGCGGACCATTTACTGTTGCAGGTCCGGCAGTAATTACATGGACTACATTTGGAACAGGCTCTACTGTTTCTTATTCCGGAACGTACCCTATTCAAGTATTAGATAATAGTGGAACTATTCTATCGATTACAAGCTTAGCTTCTATTCCTGCATGTTCCGGTTGCCCTCCACTAACAGCAAATATTACAGCACAAGTCAATGTGGCTTGCTTCGGAGCCTCCACAGGCAGCTTTAATGCTTCAACTACAGGAGGGGTGAGCCCTTGGGATTATACATTAATGAACGGTGCCGCAACTGTCGCAACATATACTAATATCGCTGGAACACAAAGTTTCACAGGACTTCCGGCAGGAACCTATACCTTAAATATTTTAGATAATAACGGTTGCCCTGGCAGCACAACAATCATTATAACACAACCTGCTGCTGCAACTACGACTGCTGCTGCCGGACCAACACAAACTGTTTGTGGAACAACGGCAACTTTAGCGGGTAACACTGCAACTGTTGGAACAGGAACATGGACGCTGGTAAGTGGTGCAGGAACCTTTACAACTCCGACTTCACCAACATCCGGAATAACCGGATTAGGAGTAGGAGCAAATGTTTTCCAATGGACCATAGCGAATCCTCCTTGTCCTTCTACAACAAGCACCGTGACTATAAATGGTGTTGCAGCAACAACAACATCTGTCGCAGGACCACCTCAAACGGTATGTAGCACATCAGCGACGTTGGCCGGAAACACTGCTACAAGCGGTGTTGGTACATGGACACTTGTTAGCGGAACAGGAACAATCACAACACCTTCATCTGCAACCTCAGGTGTAACAGGATTAGGTCTTGGAGCAAATGTGTTTCAGTGGACGATCGTCAATGCACCGTGTCCTTCATCTTCATCGACCGTAACAATAACAAGTACCGGTGGACCTACAACATCTGTTGCCGGTACCAGTCAAACCGTTTGTGGAACAACAGCAACACTTGCCGGAAACACCCCTACAACAGGAACAGGGTTATGGACATTGGTAAGTGGTGCAGGAACAATTACAACACCTTCGTCACCAACCTCAGGTATTACCGGATTGGGTGTAGGAACAAATGTATTTATGTGGACAATCACCAGCGCTCCTTGTCCTCCTTCAACTTCAACTGTAACAATATCCGGTGTTGCTGCACCAACAACATCCAATGCAGGATTGCCTCAAACTGTTTGCAGCACCTCAGCAACATTGGCCGGAAACATTGCTTCAACCGGTGTTGGCACATGGACACTTGTTAGCGGAACAGGAACGATCACAACGCCTTCTTCTCCTTCCTCTACAGTGACAGGGTTAGGACTTGGTGCAAATGTATTTCAATGGACAATTGATAATCCTCCTTGTACACCTTCTTCAAGTACTGTAACAATAACCAGTACAGGAGGTGCCACAACATCTGCTGCTGGAACCAGTCAGACAATATGTGGAACAACCGCAACGTTAGCCGGAAATACACCTACAGTGGGCACAGGCTTATGGACACTAGTAAGTGGAGCAGGAACAATCACAACACCTGCATCACCAACATCAGGAATTACCGGATTGGGTGTAGGAGCAAATGTATTTATGTGGACAATCACCAGCGCTCCTTGTCCTCCTTCAACTTCAACTGTAACAATAACCGGTGTTGCTGCACCAACAACATCTGTTGCAGGACCGAATCAATCGATCTGCAGTAGTTCAGCAACATTAGCCGCAAACACACCAACAACGGGAACGGGATTATGGACATTGGTAAGTGGTGCAGGAACCATTACAACGCCTTCCTCACCAACATCCGGTGTAACAGGATTAGGTGTTGGAGCAAACGTGTTTATGTGGACAATTTCCAATCCTCCTTGCACGCCATCCAGCACGACTGTAACGATTACCAACACCGGTGGTCCGAGCATTAACACAACTTCGCAAACAAATGTAAATTGCAATGGAGGCAGTACTGCTTCAGCAACTGTAGCAGGTTCAGGTGGTGCAGGTTCTTATACTTATTCATGGACAGGTGGCGCAGGAACAAGCGCCAGTGCTACCGGGTTATCGGCTGGAGCCTATACTGTAACGGTAACGGATGGTGCAGGCTGTTCAAGTACAACAATCGTTACTATCACACAGCCTGCTGCAATTACAGGAGTAGTGAACACAACTGCTGCAAGCTGTGGTGTAAGTGACGGAGCGGCAACAGTCACTGCAGGTGGCGGTTCTGGTTCATTAACATATTTGTGGTCGCCGGGAGGTGCTACCACTTCATCCATTTCGGGAATTCCGGCAGGTGCGTATTCTGTCACGATAACCGATTCACTAGGTTGCGTATATTCGGCTTCCGGCTCTGTTGGTTCTGTTGGGGGGCCTTCAGTAAATGCCGGAGCCGATGTTACGATCATTTCGGGCTCTAGCACAATTTTATCTGGAACAGCTGGCGCAGGAGCAACATATAGTTGGTCACCACCAATTGCATTGAGTTGCGATACATGCGCTTCACCTATTGCAAGTCCGACACAAACAACAGTCTATATTTTAACCGTTACATTAAATGGTTGTTCTTCAAGTGATACCGTAACCGTATTTGTGGAAGAAGATTGTGGGGAGTTATTTGTGCCGAATGTGTTTTCCCCAAATAATGATGGAGAAAACGATTCATTAAAAATATATGGTGGCTGTATTGTAGGGTTAGAGTTTGTGATCTTCGATCGTTGGGGTGAAAAAGTATTTGAAACTACCGACCCAACAATTGCCTGGGATGGAACATTGAATGGAAAAAAATTAGATACTGCTGTTTTTGTTTATTATTTAACCGCCACAGTCAAAGGTGTGGGAGTAAAAAAACATGGCAACATTACATTAGTAAAATAAGCTAGACCCACAGAAAATGAAAACTAAAAATCAAATTAGCACTATCATCTTCCGAAAGGGCTTGTTCTTGGGCACTCTGCTTTGTTTTTTGCTAAATTTTTCTTTATCAGCGCAAGACATTCACTTTTCTCAATTTGATGAAACACAGCTTCAGTTGAATCCTGCAGATGCTGGAGTACAGCATGATGTAAGAATAATTACCAACTACAAAAACCAATGGCAGAGTGTCGGTTCTCCCTACAAAACATTTGCCCTTTCAGCTGAAACACGTCTGTTAAGAGACAAAAAGCACCATCTTGGTGTAGGAGTAGATGTTTTTTCTGATAAATCAGGAGATGCGAATTTAAAATCAAATCAGGTAAATCTTTCGCTCTCTGGAATTATCAAAGTAAGCGAATTCAGTTTTGTTTCTGCCGGATTGATGGGAGGCTTTGCTCAACGCAGTATTTCACTTGGTGGATTAGAATGGGGAAATCAATACAATGGGACAAATTATGAAGCCACATTACCAACGGGAGAAGTAGCTTCACCTCAATCATTTAATTTTTTTGACCTCGGAGCCGGTGTTGAATACAGTTTTGGAAATAGCGAAATGTACATTTCTGCTAACGATTCACGAAGACTTAATATCGGCGTTTCAATATTTCATCCACACAACCCTAGCTATACTTTTTATGGAGACAAGACCCAGATCTTGCATACGAAATATGTTTTTCATGGAGACGCTTCTATCGGCGTAAAAAACACGAACCTGATCTTAAAACCTTCCTACATTGTTTTTATTCAAGGTGCAACAAAAGAAGTTACTCCGGGATTAACCTTCCAATATGTTTTACAGGAAGCATCAAAATATACCGGCAATAAAAAACCTGCTGCGTTTTCTATCGGAGGATATTACCGTATGAAGGATGCATTTATTGCCGTTGCAAAATTCGAGTATTCAAATTATGCGATTGGCTTGAGTTATGATGTGAACTTATCGAAACTAAGGACTGTAAGCAAAACTCGAGGAGGCTTCGAAATTTCATTACGATTCATCTCTCCTTCTGCATTTGGAAAAAGAATATCGGGAAAATCAAAATTTATATAATCCCTTTTTAAACTTTAGTTTAAAAATTTGGATAAAGATGTTGCCGTAAAATGCAACATCTTTTTTTGTTTTATAGCGCCCCTTTTTCTAAACTTAAATTTTTTTTCTATCTTAACCTCCCCGTTTGTAAACTGGCAACATTAAAGTGAAAGAAACTACCTCTCCAAAAGTCGATTCCGCTCAAATAGATCATTTGATTGCGTCGTCATTTGACATTTGCAGGAGCAATCCACATAAAGGTATTGAGCTTGCTGACAAAGCGCTTTTTCTTTCCGATATCTCCGATTCTCTTAAAATAGCCCAAGCAACAGTATGCAAAGGCGCCTGTCAGGTTTGGCTGGGTGACTATGAAAACGCGTTGAAAAATTTACTTGAACACCAACACGAATTTGAAAAATTCAAAGATGACAAGTTTGAAGCACATGCCTTATACCATATCTTTTGTGCTTTTTATTTTCTTGCCGATTACGACAATGCTTTAAAATATGCGCTAGACATGCTGGCCCGGGCGAAAAAAAATAAGGACATTCTTGCTCAAGCGAATGCTTATAACGGAATAGGGACCGTTTACCACTCTTCAGGTGAAAACGAAAAAGCAATTGAAGTTTTATCGAAAGGGCTAGTAATCGCGGAGAAACTCGCTGATAAACATTTATTAGCACGCATTTTAGATGGGATCGGTTCTTCCTATTTTAATTTAAATAATATTGAAAGGTCTATTGAATTTAAACAAAAAAGTTTAGATGCTGCTCGTTCTATAGGCCTCAAAAACACTGAGTCTTTTGGACTAGACGGGTTGGCTCAAATTTATCTTGCTGCTAAAGATTTAGTTAAGGCGGAAAAGCTTTTTAAAGAGTGCCTTTCTATAAGAGAAGAATTAAATTTTAAGTTTGGCATTTCCGAAACAAATCTGCAACTGGGTAACCTTTATTTGGAGATGAATCAATTAGAAAAAGCGAGCGCCCACCTTAAAATCTCTCTTGAAATAGCAAACGAATCCAATTCAAAAGAAATAATTTATAAAGCCCATGAAGCTTTTTCAAAGTTGTATGAAAAGCAGAAAAACACTGAAAAATTTGTTGAACACTACAAAAATTATTTTGCAAACAAAGAAGACTTTTTTAAAGAACAGAACAAACAAAAATTAAAAGGAGTAGAGCTGCAGTTTAGTATTTCTCAAATGGAGAAAGAGAAAGAGCTACTGAACGAAAAAAACAAACAGCTGGAATTATTGTCAAACGACCTTGTTGTATTAAGCGATTTGGGGAAAAAAATTATTTCACAACTATCAGTTGAAAATATCAACAACACCGTTTATGAAATAATCAATAACCTAATGGATGCAGCGGGATTTGGAATAGGGGTCGTTTCTGAAGACAAGAAAAAATTGATCTTTCCGGGATATATTGAAAAAGGGGTTGTTTTGAGTTCCTCCGGTTATGACCTCAGCGATAATGACAGGTTGGCACCGGTGTGTTTTAATAAGGAAATAGAGATCGTGATCAATGATTATGATCTGGAACTCGAAAAATTTATCACAAAACGACTAAATCCTGTTGTTGGCGAAAGCGTTCAATCTATTATATATTTACCCCTTAAAATTGCAGACAAAAAAATTGGTGTTCTAACTGTCCAAAGTTTTAAGAAAAACGCTTTCAACGATTACCATGTAAATCTTGTTAAAAATTTGGCGGTATATTGTGCACTTGCATTAGAGAACGCCACGTCCTATCAAAGGCTGGAAGAGCGTGTTGTTGAGCGCACCTCTGAAGTCATTCAGCAAAAAGAAGAAATTGAAAGATCACAGGAAAAAACGCGTTTATTAAATGTCATCGGACAACAAATAATTTCCAGTACCAGTTTTGATTCTATTTTTGCTAAGCTTCATGAAAATGTCAGCCAACTGATGAATGCCGACTGTTTTAGTATTCGGATTTATAATGAAGAAAAACACGAAATTGACTATCGTTATTCATTTGAAAAAGGAGAACTCTCCCCGCCAATAAACGTTTCAATGAATGACATTGATAATTTTTCTGTTTGGTGCGTTACCAATAAAAGAGAAATTTTTATCAACGATAACGTCAATGAATACCAAAAATACACTTCAAAAATAGTTGTACCGCACGGTGAAATGCCAAGCTCTTTGCTGTTTTGCCCGATGATGATAGGAGATCGTGTCATTGGTGTGATCACTGTGCAAAGTTTTCATAAAAACGCGTATGTTCCTTCTCATATTGATATTTTAAAAACACTGGGAACATATACAGCTATCGCACTTGAAAATGCACATTTAGTAGAGCACCTGGAAGAAAAAGTAAAAGAAAGAACTTCGGAAGTTGTGGAACAAAAAGAGCAGGTTGAAAAAAGCTTCCGTAACACTGAGCTGATCGGAGAAATTGGAAAAGAGATCACTTCTACACTTTCTGTTGATGAGATAATTTCAAAAGTTTATGAACAGGTTAACACGCTGATGGATGCAACGATATTCGGTATTGGCGTGTTTAGAAGTGAAAAAGATGATCTGTATTTTTCGGGTGCCATTGAAAAAGGTATCA
>JAPLDC010000444.1 GCA_026391935.1 Bacteroidota bacterium
TTAACCGGAAAATTATTGGATTCACGCTTGCAAGTAAATCAAATTGTAGCATTGCGCTTTGCAGCTGATGAGGAGTTTGTTGGTCTTGCTAAAAAAGCAGCGGATAGCAAAATGGCTCCCGAAGATATTAAAAAAGAGATCAAGAATTGGAAAGCTGATACTTACAGAGCCTAATTCTATTCTCTTCGTTTTCTTTTTTTAAGAAAGCGTGGTGTATTTATTTCGATCGGACAAAAGGTGTTTTTAAAGAGCACCTTTTTCTTTTCGAATCCTCCTAACTTATTGTCATATACCAAACAATAATACCCCTTAGCATATTCCGAAATGTTTAATGAATTTCCATATCCTTGTTTTACAATCGCTCCATAGGGATTATAAACAATAAAATAAGTGTCACTGGAAAATTCAAGTAACTGATTTTTATTTTTAATGGAATAGTTTACGGCTTCTTTTTTCGAATAAAACGTTACAGCATCCGAAAACCGACTCATTTTATCATACCCTTTCTGCTTTACTCTGAATTTATTTTCTCCACTGTTTAAAATAACAGGAATTGAGTATGAATTCGGAGTAGGACTTCCTATACCATTTACTTTAGCTACTGCAACCCATTTATCAAAAATGTATTGTTCTAGAATAAAAGGTAAAGAACCGGATTCATTTTTAGAGGTCCAGCTAACCATTCCTTCTTTGCTGATTTTGAACGATTGAATATCAAAAGTCGCTACGATTTTTTCTGTTTTATTGTCGTTCTCACTTCCCTCTGTTTTTAAATTTTTACCATTTCCTGAAGTAAGAGAATTTGGAAATAAAAAAACAAAAGCTAAAAATGACAATGCGTAAAGTGCTCTTTTCATAGTAGTTATGAAATTGGTTTTATTGCTACAAAATTAGACTACTAGCTAAGGGCTTTTTTTGTTTTGTATTAAAGTAATGAACAATTAAATGTTAATTACGTTTAAAGTTATTTATTGATAACCTATTCATCAATTGTTAATACTGTTAATAACCTTGAGGGGCTTTCTGGATATGGGGTTTAGGGTATAAAGTTTAAGACAGCTAAAAACTAGTGAGTTTTTGTTTTGAAGGGTATGTTTAAAGATGCTGTGAATTTATAAATATAGTGGGTAGAATTAATTTAGGAAAAGGTAGTAATGAAATAAATACGATCCATTTCTTCGAATAATTTTGGTAGTTTATTTCAGATCTTCCACAGTCACAAATACAGTTTTAAATTGTTTTTTACAACCATTTGAATCCGTCTCCGTAACATTGATACATCCGCTTGAAGATCCCCAGGTCACTGCAATATTGTTTGTGTTTTGTCCGCTAACGATTGTACAACCTTCAGGAAAACTCCAATCATACTTGGCTCCTAAAGTCAATGGCACCGAATAACTTGCTGATTGTTTCAAAAACCTGCTGTGTGGACCATTTATTTCTGGAGGACTGATCAATCCAAAGTCATAAGCTGTCCACAGTGTAGAAAAATAATTTTTATCTTTTGAGAAAAAGCCTCGTTTACCTCCCTGGTTTTTACATTTACCCGGATCTACCAACAAAGCGTGACTTAATTTATCCACTTTATAAAAAACAACAGCTTCTTTTTTTGTGCCGCTATTGTATGCGAGACGATGAATGTCATTAACAGAAGCATATCCATCAATTGTTTCTGATGCTTGTGTTCCTATGTGATGTATATTGGTCCATTGTTTCATCAGTTCAACTCCGTTTCTCTTATTCACGATCCAATCACTATTACCTTGATAAATAACCATTCGTGGGTATTCTCCAAAATAATTTGGATTTTGTTTGCGTACGATATTTCCCCATTTTTCTGCTGATTTCACTCTCCAGCCAGCCATGGCCATCATTGCTGTCACCATTCCGTTCCCTGATTTATAAGCACCTCCGGCAAAAATTGCTCCGGCATTAAATGTTTCGGGATAATCGGCCATCATCACAACACTCATTGCTGCTCCTGCCGATAGCCCTGTTATAAATACTCTTGAAGAATCGATGTTATAATTGGATTTCATATAATCCACCATATGCTTGATCGAATAATTTTCTCCTCTGTTTTTATTCGTATGTTTTCTTTTGTACCATCTGAAACATCTTTCAGGATTATTAATTCCTCGCTGTTGCGGATATAAAACATAAAAACCATTATCGTCAGCCAATTTACTCCATCCCGATTGTTTCTGAACTGTTTGAGCACATTGCAAACATCCATGCAATACAACAACCATAGGTGCCGGCATTGTTTTATCCACATTCGGCGGCGTATGAACATACATTTTTAAATGGCCTTTGTTTTTACCGAAATGACGGATACGTTTTAGATCTTGGGAAAAGGAAAAATGAAAAATGAAAGAGGTTAGAAGGAGTAGGAGGACTTTTTTGTTATCTAAATAGTTAAACATATACTTCGTTTCATTAAATACCTATAATAACAAGCGGCTAATTTTGAGTTTAATAATGTGTTCTTAAATTTAAGAAAACAGCTTCCTATATTTTTCTACTCAAAATCCGGATACAACAAATACTTTTTTCTTACTACTTTAAATTTTGCAATGCCTGGTTCCCAGCTTTTGTGGATAGCATCTTCGCTTATTCCATCTTTTATTTGTTGCTGTAAAGTGGAATTACCTGCATGGTAATTAAAGTTCTCATCAAAGAAATTTGTTTTGTCGGGAGTGTTGGCATATACTCCTTTCAACCAAAATAAATATATTTTTTTTGTGTCCTTCATGTATTCTTTTCCGAACTCAGATAAAT
>JAPLDC010000185.1 GCA_026391935.1 Bacteroidota bacterium
AGATTATTACATTGAATTACAGCGTCATGGTATGGCGGAGCAAAATAGAGTAAATGAAGTCCTTGTTAAATGGGCAAAAAAATATAATGTAAAAATTATTGCTTCTAACGATTCACATTATGTGGATCAACAGGATTCTAATGCACACGACATTTTATTGTGTATCAATACCGGTGAAAAGCAAAGTACCCCAACTGTGAAGGACTTTGGTGATGATGATTCCAATTCATTTAAAGGAAAACGTTTTGCTTTTTTTAACGATCAGTTTTATTTCAAGACGACTTCTGAAATGACTCAATTGTTTAGTGATATTCCCGAAGCAATTGATAATACAGGAGAGATCGTTGATAAGATCACTCCTCTAAAACTTAAGCAGGATATCATGTTGCCGAATTTTCAAATTCCGACAACTTTTTTAACGCAGGATGATTATTTGCATCATTTGACATACAGTGGGGCGAAAGAGCGTTATCGTGATATTACACCTGAAGTTGAAGAACGATTGAATTTCGAGTTGAATACCATCCGTATCATGGGCTTTGCAGGTTACTTTTTGATCGTTGCAGATTTTATAAAAGCTGGTCGTGATATTGGTGTGTTTATTGGCCCTGGGCGTGGTTCTGCTGCAGGATCTGCAGTAGCTTATTGCATTGGAATTACAAATATCGATCCGATCAAATACAATTTGCTGTTCGAACGGTTCTTAAATCCTGATCGTAAGTCAATGCCCGATATTGATACTGATTTTGATGATGAAGGTCGTCAGAAAGTTATTGATTATGTGGTTGAAAAATATGGAAAAAATCAAGTAGCACAAATTGTTACCTATGGTACAATGGCTGCAAAAATGAGTATAAAGGATGTTGCTCGTGTTATGGATCTTCCTTTGCAAGATTCAAATATGCTTGCAAAATTAGTTCCTGACAAACCGGGAATTGAATTGAAACGTGTGCTAAAAGCACCAATGACTGGTGAAGCAAGTTTAGAAACAAAAGAAGGGTTGACAAAAGAAGATCTGGAAGATGTAAAGAAACTGCGTGCGATACTTGGTGGAAGCGACCTTCAGGCAAAAGTATTAAAAGAAGCATTGGTGTTGGAAGGCTCTGTTCGTGGAACAGGTATTCACGCATCAGCAATTATCATTGCTCCAAAAGATCTGACAGAAATAGTCCCGATTTCAGCATCTAAAGAAACAGAATTATATATTACTCAGTATGACGGTAGAGTAATTGAGGATGCCGGTGTTATCAAGATGGATTTTCTTGGTTTGAAAACACTTACCATCATGCGCGATGCATTGCGACTCATCAAGGAAAATCATGGAATTGATATCGTTATTGATGATATTCCTTTGGATGATCCAAAAACATTTGAGATGTATCAAAGAGGAGATACCAATGGTACATTCCAGTTTGAAAGTGCCGGTATGCAAAAGCACCTCATCAATTTAAAACCGGATAAATTTGCCGACCTAATCGCGATGAACGCCTTATATCGACCAGGTCCTATTGAATATATTCCAAATTTTATTGCTCGTAAACATGGCAGGGAAGCGATTACCTATGATCTTCCAGAAATGGAAGAGTTTCTTGCAGATACATACGGTATCACTGTTTATCAAGAACAAGTAATGTTGCTTTCGCAAAAATTAGCAGGCTTTTCAAAAGGCGATGCCGATATTTTGCGGAAGGCAATGGGTAAAAAAGACAGGTATACACTAGATAAAATGAAAGATCAGTTCATTACTGGTGCTACAGAAAAAGGATTGCCTTCTGATAAGTTAGAAAAGATTTGGACAGATTGGGAAAAGTTTGCCCAATATGCATTCAATAAATCACATTCCACTTGTTATGCATTTGTTGCATTTCAAACTGCTTATTTAAAAGCTCACTATCCTGGTGAATACATGTCATCGGTTCTGACGCATAACTTAAGTAATATTGATAAGATCACTTTCTTTATGGATGAGTGTAAGCGAATGGGGGTTCCTGTTCTCGGTCCAGATGTGAATGAAAGTCAGTACCAGTTTGCTGTGAATAAGAGCGGCCAAATTCGTTTTGGTATGGGTGCTGTTAAAGGAGTAGGAGAGGCAGCTGTTATTTCAATCGTCAACGAACGTAATGAAAAAGGACCATACAAAAGTATTTTCGATTTTGTCAGAAGGATAAATTTACGTTCTGCGAATAAAAAGACTTTTGAAAGCCTTGCTAATGCAGGAGGATTGGATTCATTTGAAATTCATCGTGCAACCTATTTTCATATTGAAGGAAATGATAACGGTAATTTTTTAGAAAAAGTAATTCGTTATGGAGGTTCACATCAGGATGGTGTTAATTCTGCTCAGGTATCTTTGTTTGGTGAAGACTCTTCAATAGACATGCCGGAGCCTAAAATACCTGTTTGTGAACCATGGAGTAATCTGGAGCAATTGAAAAACGAAAAGGATGTGGTGGGATTCTTTATTTCTGGACATCCTTTAGATACATATAAATTAGAGATGGATAATTTTTGTTTTCATTCATTAAGTGATATAAAAAAAATTGAGGAAAATAAAAATAAAGATCTTGTGTTTGGTGGTATTGTTACAAATGTTCATAATGGCGTAACAAAAACGGGAAATCCTTGGGGGAAAATTACTATTGAAGATTATCAGGAATCCTCTGAACTTGCATTCTTTGGAGAGGATTATGTGAAATTTAAGCCCTATATGGTTACCGGTTTGTTCTTGTATGTGAAAGGAAAGATATCAGAGCGTTTTAGAAATTCAGGAAATTTTGAGTTCAAGGTTAGTAATATTCAATTATTGTCAGAGTTGCGCGATAAGTTAGCCAGAAGCATTACTGTCAATGTATCATTGAAAGAATTGAATGACGAATTCATGGACAAACTAAACGATATCATTGCAAAGAATAATGCCATTGAGCCGCGCAACTGCACGTTACAGTTCAGAATTTTCGATACAGAAGAAAATATTTCAGTGGTAATGCCATCTAAAAAAATTAAATTAAATCCCAACAACGACCTTCTTGATTTGTTAAAAGAGAATGGGTTGGAGTATAAGCTGAATTAAGGAGCAATAAACTGATTTATAAATGCCAGTATGTCACAAAAAACATTTTGGCAAATCGTTTGTCTATATAGAAATACAATTTTATCTTTAGGGTTAAATTAGAAATCATTATTAATTAAAATAATTTTAAAAAAATGGCAATAGAAATCACAGACGCTAACTTTGATGAGTTAGTAGCAAAATCAACGAAACCGGTATTATTGGACTTTTGGGCAGAATGGTGCGGACCATGTCGCATGGTAGGGCCTGTTGTAGAAGAGTTATCTAAAGATTATGGCGATACAGCAGTTATAGGGAAAGTAAACGTTGATAATAATGCAAATATTTCTGCAATGTTTGGTATTCGTAACATTCCAACTATTCTTTTCTTCAATGGAGGAGAAGTTGTTGATAAGCAAGTTGGAGCAGTTTCAAAATCAGTTTTAGATGCAAAGCTTAAAGCCTTGTTTTAGTTTAAATTTTGAAAGTTTAAAATTCAATTTGGCAGCAGGTGATATAATTTGCCTGCTGCTTTGCTTTTTTTGTACCTATAAATCTAAAAATGTTAATATTTTAAGTTGTATTTCTAACTTTAAACTTTCTAACTTTAAATCTTGAACTAAATTTTAAATTTTGAACTCAATTGATCAGCAACCAATACGTCAATTTACTCATCTGGAGTTGATCGCAAAACAGGTGGTTGAAGGTTTTATTACCGGTCTTCACAAAAGTCCGTTTCATGGATTTAGCGTTGAGTTTGCAGAACATCGGCTGTATAATAAAGGTGAATCTACAAAACATATTGATTGGAAATTATTTGGAAAGACCGATAAGCTTTTTAATAAACGTTACGAAGAAGAGACCAATCTCCGATGTCAGTTAATCATTGACGATTCATCTTCCATGTATTTTCCGATTCAGGAAAAAAACTCCCTCCCTTTTGGGGAGGGTCGGGGAGGGTCGCAAAATAAGATTACCTTTTCTGTTTATTGTGCCGCTGCAATGATCGAGTTGTTAAAACGCCAGCGTGATGCAGTTGGATTAAGTATTTTTTCTGACAAAGTTGAAGTGCATACTCCTGCAAAATCAAGTTCCCTTCATCATAAGATGCTGTATCATGAGTTGGAAAAAAGAATTCAGCCACATGATTTAAAAATCCATAAAACCACATCCGCAATTAGCGCCTTGCACGAAATAGCAGAGGGAATACATAAACGGTCATTGGTTATGATATTCAGCGATATGATGGATTCAAAGGCGGATTCAGAGGATTTGTTTTCTGCACTTCAACATTTGAAACATAACAAGCACGAAGTTATTTTGTTTCATGTTGTTGACAAACAAAAAGAAATGGAATTTGATTTTGAAAATCGCCCTTATCGATTTATAGATATGGAGACAGGTGAAGAAATAAAACTTCATCCAAATGAAATAAAGGAATCCTATTTATCTCAAATGGCGGATTATAAAAAAGAATTGAAGTTAAAATGCGGACTTTATAAAATTGATTTTGTTGAAGCAGATATAAATGAAGGCTTCGAGCATGTATTAATGCCTTATCTGGTAAAGCGTACTCGAATGATGT
>JAPLDC010000493.1 GCA_026391935.1 Bacteroidota bacterium
TCTAATGAATGATAAACTCAATGGCATTCTACCTCCGTTTGTTAATCTTGGGAAACTAGGTTTGAATTTAGGAATGCAAGCAGCACAGTTTACTGCCACTTCTACTACAGCTGAAAATCAAATGCTGTCCAATCCGATGTATATTCACAGTATTCCTAATAACAATGACAATCAGGATATTGTTAGTATGGGAACTAACGCTGCTACTATTACTGCCAAAGTGATTGAAAATGCTTATCAAGTATTAGCAATCGAACTTTTGAGTGCTACACAAGCAATTGATGCCTTGAAATTTGATACTAAATTATCTTCTGAAGGACAAAATACTTTCATCCAGATTCGAAGGATTGTTCCACGTTTTGAAGACGATACAATTCTTTATAAAAAAATAAAAATGGTGAAGGAATATCTTCAATCAAATAACACAGGACTTGTAAACTAAGTTTAACGATCAAAGTTTGCATCATAAGTAAAAAAATACATTAACGAATAAGAGTGGGAAGCTAAAAAAGAATTTTTTAAACAATTACAAATTAAACTTCCCATCTTTAAACATTAAACTAAATATGAGATACGCATTAGTAACAGGAGGTTCAAGAGGAATTGGTCGTGCAATATGTGTTAAACTTGCAGAAGAAGGACATTATGTGATCATCAATTACACATCCAAACAAGATGAAGCAGAGAACACATTAAAATTGGTTCGGGAAAAAGGTAGTGACGGAGAGATCATGAAATTTGATGTATCCGATCAATCACAAGTAGATGCTGTTTTAGGCGGATGGATTGAAAAAAATCCTGATAAAACGATTGAAATCCTTGTCAATAATGCCGGGATCCGTAAAGATCAGTTGTTGATGTGGATGAGTAATGAAGAGTGGGATTCAGTATTAAACATAAGTTTAGGAGGCTTTTACAATGTTACTCGCTTGATCATAAAAGGAATGCTTATTAAAAAATATGGCCGAGTTGTGAGTGTCGTTTCTTTATCAGGATTAAAAGGATTACCCGGTCAAACAAATTATTCTGCCGCAAAAGCAGCTGTTATTGGTGCCACAAAAGCTTTATCGCAAGAAGTTGGAAGAAGAGGAGTTACTGCAAATTGTGTTGCTCCAGGATTTATCAAAACAGATATGACGGAAGGAATCAACGAAAAAGATTTCAAGCAATTGATCCCACTTAATCGTTTTGGAACAGCAGAAGAAGTAGCAGAAGCTGTAAACTTTTTGGCTTCAGAAAAAGCTTCTTATATCACCGGACAAGTATTATCTATTAACGGAGGATTATACAGCTAATACATTTTTCTTGCTTTTTAATGAAAATCAAATCATGACAAAAGTCATTTTTTCATTTTCAATTTGAAGGTTGATTCATGCAAAAAAATGATTATTTTTGAATCCTTTTTAGAATAAAATATGAATAACAGAGTAGTTATAACAGGTTTAGGAATTTGGAGTTGTTTAGGCAATAATCTTGACGAAGTGAAGGATTCATTATATACCGGAAAATCAGGTATTGGAATGGATATGGAACGAAAAGCCTGGGGATACCGCTCCGGACTGACCGGCATTGTTGCAAAACCTGAATTAAAAGGAATATTAGACCGCAGAGCACGCATCGG
>JAPLDC010000354.1 GCA_026391935.1 Bacteroidota bacterium
TCAGAAGTACCGCGGTTAATAGCCGCTATCCTAGTAAATCTTTCTTCATCATTGATTTTTTCGGCAGCTATTCCCGCTATTTCTGCATAAAACAAAACCTTAGCCAGTTTCTGTATCGCATCTAAGGATTCTTTCTTTACTGAAATCATCTCTCCCCAACTTGTACTCGCAATTTGCGACATCAAGTTGTCAGCTTCTTTTTGTGTTAATTGAAACATAAAATCTTGTGGAAAGCGTTTTATATTTCTCTTGACTTGTTCATTCAGTCGTTTAGTTTCTACTTGGTATAACGCTGCTAAATCACTATCGATCATTACTTTTTTGATGTCGGATAAAATATATTTTATCTAGTATTATTTCATTGGAAATATTTTGTGTCATCATTTTTTGTCCTTAAATAGTTTTTAAAATGAAAAAGTCGCCTCTCTGCTCCTAGAGAGGACGACTTATCGTTCACACACCTATCAACAATTATTTTTTTGCATCGAGCATCAGCACTTCGCTTACTTCAATTTCTGTTACATAACGTTTGATACCTTCTTTATCCGTATAGTTGCGGTTGATCAATTTTCCTTCAATCGCTACTTCGCTGCCTTTTTTAAGAAATTTTTCTACTATCTCAGCTGTTTTTCCCCAGGCAATTAAATTATGCCATTGTGTTTCGGTCACCTTTTCACCTTTTGCATTTTTGTAGTTTTCGTTTGTAGCGATACTCATTTTGGCTAATTTTTTTCCGCCATCTAATGCTTTCACTTCCGGATCCATTCCAAGATTACCGATCAATTGTACTTTGTTTCGTAATGCGTTCATACTGTTTTGCTTTTTTGTGTATCTGCTTATAGGCAAATACTGATTAATAATTTATTTTTCGATTCGTCAATAAACGCGCTGTTGTTTTGACGGTGCAAATGTGTGGCGATTCCCAAACCCGAGTCGGTATTTAAACGGGTATATCCGAATTTATCCGTGTATACACGGGTAGAATGGATAAATAGTATATATTTACTTTACTAAAAGTATTACTCCGCACATTTTAGGGTTTAAAAATTTTATTAATTTTTTTAAAACAAGTGTATGAGTAAAGTATGTTTGGAGTGTGGAGACTCTTTCAATGGTCGTATCGATAAAAAATTCTGCTCAGATCTTTGTCGGAATAGTTACAACAACAAAATCAAAATGGCTACCAGTGATTATTACCGCACAGTAAATATCACGTTACGGAAAAATTATAAAATTCTGGAAGAACTCATTCCGGAAGAAACCGCAAAAGCTTCTAAATCTCGGTTACTTCAAAAAGGTTTTAACTTCAGTTTTTATACCAATGTGTATACAACTAAAAAGGGAACCAACTATTATTATTGCTACGAATATGGCTATCTGCCAATTGAAAATGATTATTACTTTCTGGTAAAAAGGAAAGAAGAAGCAAAGTAAATTTCTTTTATGAAAACAATAATAATCGATAAAACCTTTCATCGAGGTGAAGAAGTGGTGCTGATACAATTTCCTTTCGATGATAATTTAGGAAAGGAAGTCAGGAAAATAAAAAATATTAAATGGAGTCAAACCTTAAAAGGTTGGTGGACTCCGTACTCCATTGATGTATTGAGCGCAATAAAAACTATTTTTAATCCCATTTCAATAATTGACGCGCAACCTTTAAAAGATAAAGTTGAAAAGGAAAAACTTCACCATTCTAGTTTTTCTCAAACTAAAAATCAGGAAACTGTTACGATCAATTATCGTATTCCTATTCCAACACCTATTGAAATACCGAAACAAGTTCAGTACAATTCAGAAAGAATAGTTCCTGCTCCAACAAATAAAAAGGTGCTGAGCCCGGAAACGATTAGGCAGATTGATAAATTTATTTATTGGCTGCAATCCAGGCGGTATAGCGATAATACGGTGAAGACTTATTCCGAAGCCCTGAAAGTATTTTTGCTGTATTATCATGACAAATCTATTTTGGAAATCACGAATGACGACATTATCAATTTTAATAATCGTCATATTTTGGCCAATAAATTATCGGCATCATATCAGAATCAGGTAGTAAATGCCATCAAATTATTTTTCAGGACAATGCAAAATATGAAGATAGATGTAACGTTGATCCATCGTCCGAAAACTCCGAAACTACTACCAAATGTGCTGAGTAAGGAAGAAGTAAAGCAGATCTTTGATGCAACAAAAAACTTGAAACACAGGGCAATGTTGTCGTTGATATATGCTTGCGGATTGCGGTGCGGAGAAATTTTACGGTTGCTGCCGGTACATGTAGACACAAAAAGAATGGTATTGATAATCAAGCAGGGAAAAGGCCGGAAAGATAGGATAGCACCATTGAGCAGTAAGATTGTAACACTTTTGCATACCTATTTCAAGGCCTATAAACCACAGGTTTATTTATTTGAAGGAGTGACCGAAGGCGAGCCTTATGATGCCCGGAGTTTACAAAATGTATTGAAACAAAATGTGGCAAGAACGAAGATCAATAAACCTGTATCGCTGCATTGGTTGAGGCATAGCTATGCAACACATTTATTGGAAAACGGAACCGATCTGCGCTATATTCAAGAAATTCTGGGACATAGCAGCAGCAAAACCACCGAGATCTATACGCATGTGAGCAACAAAAGCATCCAAAAAATCGTCTCCCCGTTCGACACCTTATAGATTCTGAATATTTTTTGGAGCACAGGCTTTTGTCTTTCAAATGAACAATGGTCCTGCTTTACGTTACAAATCCCGCAAAAAAGCGGGCGTTTTTCACTACAATCAGGGCTAATAATGGTGTTAACATTTAAGCAATACTTTCGATTCAAAAGAGTTGAACACCAATGAATGTATTCCGGAAGTTACAAAAAGCCATTTGCTTTTTTTCTTGATAAAAAAAGCAACAAAAAAATCAAGAAACAACGATCGCTTCCCGCAAGTGCCGCACTCATCATCGCGTTGTTTCAGTCCTGCCGCACCGTTCCGATGAAGTTCGGTTTTTTTTGGAGCACAGGCTTTTGTCTTTCAAATTGACAATGGCCCTGCTTTACGTTACAAATCCCGCAAAAAAGCGGGCGTTTTTCACTACAATCAGGGCTAATAATTGTGTTAACATTTAGGCTGCACTTCTGGTACAATAGAATTGTGTCGCATTGCTCAGTGAGACATCCGAAAAATATTTTCTTCGACAAATTTGGTTTTTTTAGACGAATTACTTATCTTTGACGTAAGTAACGTAAAACGGCAGTATGCTAGCATCATTTGGTGACAAAGACACTAAGAAAATATGGGAAGGTAAGCGAGTTAAGGGCTTGTCGACCGAAATACAAGAGATGGCAAGGAGAAAACTTAGAATGTTGAATAACTCTCAAGACCTGACAGATTTGCAAGTCCCGCCATCGAACCGACTTGAAAAATTGAAAGGGGATTTTAAAGAGTTTTATTCAATTAGAATTAACAACCAGTGGCGTATAGTATTCAAATGGAAAAATGGAAACGCTGACCAAGTTGAAATAATAGATTATCACTAAACGACTGAAAAATGAAAAAGTTAAAAAACATCCATCCCGGAGAAATTCTTCTAGAAGAATTTTTAATGCCTTTAGAAATTAGTGCTTACAAGCTTTCAAAAGACATCGGAATTCCGCAAACACGTGTTTCAGCTATTATTAAAGGAAACAGACGTGTAACCGCGGACACCGCTCTTAGGCTTTCTAAATATTTTGGAAATTCTGCAAAATTTTGGCTTGGACTTCAGGACGACTTTGACATTGAAGAAGAACGAGATGAGAAAATGGCGGAACTGAAAGCGATCAAACAATTTACTCGCAACGCTGCATAACAGCGTATTGGAGCCTAGCTTCGCAAGATAAATTTTAGTATATTTGAAATACGGTTTCACAAAAATAATTTTAGTAAGAAATCCGCACAGCTCCAGTGCGCAAACCGTTAGATGCAATGGATGTATTCCGGAAGATACAAAAAGCCATTTGCTTTTTTTCTTGATAAAAAAAGCAACAAAAAAATCAAGAAACAACGATCGCTTCCCTCAAGTGCCGCACTCATCATCGCGTTGTTTCAGTCCTGCCACACCGTTCCGATGAAGTTCGATTTTTTTTGGAGCACAGGCTTTTGTCTTTCAAATGAACAATGGTCCTGCTTTACGTTACAAATCCCGCAAAAAAGCGGGCGTTTTTCACTACAATCAGGGCTGATAATGGTGTTAACATTT
>JAPLDC010000092.1 GCA_026391935.1 Bacteroidota bacterium
GTTAAGAAAGCGAAAATAAAAAAATAAAAATCACATTTTTGTGACGTTATTTTTTGTCGAATATGGCTAAGAAAAGTGTTGTTTTAATCAATCGTGAATTAAGCTGGCTGTCCTTTAACGAAAGGGTTTTACAAGAAGCAGAAAACAAAACTGTTCCACTTATTGAGCGTCTAAAATTTTTAGGTATTTATTCTAACAACAGAGATGAATTTTTTCGTGTTAGAGTAGCTACGCTTAAACGGGTTGTTAAACACCAAAAAAGGGGGGAAGAATTAATGGGTGAAAACCCCGTTCGCCTTTTGGAAAATATTCAAAAAGCTGTAATTGCACAGCAAAAAAAATTTGAACGTACCTACCAAGTCATTATTCGTGATTTAAATAAACACGGCATTTCAATAATAAATGAAAAGCAACTAACACCCCTCCAAGGCGATTTTGTAAAGGATTATTTCAGAGAAAAAGTGAAGCCCTCTCTCTTTCCTATTATGCTGGACAACAAAGCACCTTTTCCTTATTTAAAAGACAGGTTAGGTTATTTAATTATAAAGTTTGGCAAAAAAGATGCAACTAAAAAAAGCAAGTTTGCCATCATTGAAGTTCCCACCGATAACATATCACGGTTTTTAGTATTGCCTAATGACAAAAATAAAAATTTTATTATTTTATTGGATGATGTCATTCGTTTTTGTTTGGATGACGTTTTTCAAAATTTCGAATACGATTATTTATACGCATACAATATAAAATTAACTCGTGATGCCGAAATTGATATGGACAACGATCTTGCAAAAAGTTTCGTTGAAAAAATTTCGAAAGGATTGAAAGCTCGCAAAAAAGGGCTACCTGTGCGACTAGTTTATGACAGTGCGATTCCAAGCGACATGCTTGATTTTATTATGAAAAAAATAAAGTTGGGAAAAGAAGACAACCCAATACCTGGAGGGCGTTATCATAATTTTAAAGATTTTATTTCCTTCCCAAATGTGGGTAACCCCGATTTAAGTTATAAGAAAATTAAACCGATTAAACATCCCGATTTAAGTGACCAAACTTCCATTTTCAAAATAATAAAACAGAAAGATGTTCTTTTGACGTATCCTTATCAATCGTTTGATCACATTATCGATTTTTTAAGGGAGGCTTCCATCGATCCGAAAGTACAAAGCATAAAAATTACCCTATACCGCGTTGCAAAACATTCTAGCATTGTACAGGCATTAATTAATGCCTTAAAAAACGGCAAGCAAGTAACCGCTGTTATTGAGCTACAAGCAAGATTTGATGAAGAAGCAAACATATACTGGTCCGATAAACTAAAAGAAGAAGGCGCCAATGTTATTTACGGTGTGCCCGGATTAAAAGTACATTCTAAATTATTTTTGATTACCAGAAAGGAATCCGGAACAATCAATAAGTATGCTCATATTGGAACGGGTAATTTTAATGGAGATACGGCAAAAGTATATACCGATCACACCTTGCTAACTTCAAACAAACAAATTACAGAAGAGGTTGATCGTGTTTTTAATTTTTATTTTGATAACTTTAAAGGTGGCAGCTACAAGCATCTATTAGTTTCTCCCTTTTTTATGCGCAAAAGGATTTATCAACTTATCAACAAGGAAATTCAAAATGCTAAAGCAAACAAACCGGCTTCTTTGTGTTTAAAATTAAATAATTTAGTCGACCCAGAAATGATTCGGAAACTTTATGAGGCAAGTTCAGAAGGGGTTAAAATAAAATTAATTGTGCGCGGTATTTGTTCGCTTGTTGCTGGAGTGAAAGGGTTGAGTGAAAATATTGAAGCAATCAGTATTGTGGATAAATATTTAGAACATAGCAGGGTGTTCATATTTCATAACAACGGAGACGAAAAATACTTTATATCTTCGGCCGACTGGATGAGCCGAAATTTAGATTATCGTTCAGAAGTTGCTGTTCCTATTTATGACCAAAATATTAAAATACAATTGAAACAAATTATGGATGCTTTGTGGACAGACAATACCAAGGCGCGAATCTTGGGAAGCACACAAAATAACGTGTATCGTAAATCAACTAACAAAGTAAAAATTCGTGCACAGGAAGATATTATGTCTCTCTTAAAATCAAAACGAATAACTAAACTTTGAAATTCGCAGCTATTGACATAGGCTCCAACGCCGTTCGATTATTGTTTTGTAATGTTTATGAAGACAATGGCAAAACCTACTATAAAAAAGCTGAGTTAATTCGTGTACCAATCCGCTTGGGAGAAGATTCTTTTTTGAACAAAAAAATATCCAATAAAAAAGCCGACAAACTAGTCACTGCCATGAAGGCATTCAAACACCTGATTGATGTATATGACGCCATTGATTACCGTGCTTGCGCAACCTCTGCTATGCGCGATGCTGAAAACGGATACGATATTGTTACCCGTGTTAGAAAAGAAGCTGGAATAAAAATTGAAATCATTGATGGGAAAACAGAAGCGGATATTATTTTTTCAAATCACATTGAAGAACATTTAGACAAGGCAAATAATTATTTATACATTGATATAGGAGGAGGAAGTACCGAAATTACTTTATTTTCTAAAAACAAGGTGGTCGTTTCACAATCGTTCAACATTGGAACACTAAGAATGCTGCATGAGCAAATTGACAAAGAATACTGGAGCTATTTCAAAAATTGGGTGAAAGAACAAACCGATGGCTATAAGCCACTTATTGCAATAGGTTCGGGAGGAAACATAAACAAGCTTTTTAAAATGATTGGAAGAAAGCCAAACAAGCCAATTTCAACGCTAAAGATTAAAAATCTTTATGAAGTTTTAGAGTCCTACTCATACGAAGATCGAATGCAAATTTTTGGATTAAACCCAGATCGTGCAGATGTTATTATTCCTGCTTCTAAAATTTTACTAAGCGTTCTTAAAAAGGCAGATATCGAAAAAGTGTTAGTGCCACAAATTGGTTTGTCAGATGGAATTGTACACCTTTTGTATGAAAAACATATAGAGAAAAAAGCAGAAAAGGTTTAACTTTTTCACCTCCTCCATTTATCCTTCTCTGCAATTTTTTTTGATTTCATTCTGCAAAAAAAATTTCATTTTGTTTGCAAAAAAAGGTCCGAAATAATTCGGACCCTTATTTAATTTTTCAATAATTGTACAAAACCTGTTGCTGTATACTCCTTATTATCAAATCCTGTTGCCTTAATTAAATAATAATACGTTCCGTCAGGGGCTTCTTTCCCGTTTATTTTACCGTCCCAACCAGCTGTTGGAGCACCGCTCCACTCTGCATCTTTTTTCCCCCAACGATTAAATATTGTGCCACTTAATTCTTTTATTCCAACTGACTGAACAACAAAAATATCATTCTGACCATCCCCGTTTGGAGTAAAAATATTTGGAACTATCATCGCAGCCTGATCAAACACTTCTATGGTAATTGTTGCTGTGTCTGAACATGCAAACGAACCATTATAGGCAACTAAAATTATTGTATAGCTTCCGTTTTGATTGTATATAACCGACGGATTTGTAAAAACGGATGATGTGCCATCACCGAAATCCCAAATATAGTTACTTGCACCATTTGATGTATTTGTTAGATTAACAGTTAATGGGCTTGAGCCTGATGTTGGACTAGCAGAAAAAGATGCGCTTACACCCAACACACCGTTCACAACAACTGTTTGCGTTGATGTACATCCAATAGCATCTGTTACTAACAAAGTATACGATCCTGTCGCCAATCCTGAAAACGTAGTTGAAGCTTGTATCGGTCCTCCATTTAAGGAGTATGTAAAAGGTGAAGCACCGCCAGTAACTGCACCAGCAGTAATTGATCCATCGGTATTTCCGCAAGTCGCATCCACTGTTGTAGCAGTTGCCATTGATAAAATATTGTTTACAGTTACCAAAACTCCTGCTGTATCACTACAAAATCCATTCGAAACAGTAACAGTATAAAATGTAGTAGATGATGGTGAAGCCGTTGGAGTTGCCGATGTTGTACTGCTTAATCCTGCAGCAGGACTCCACAAATAGGTTCCTCCACCACCTGAAGATAAAATTGTTGATGCGCCATTACATATTACTACATCGGCACTCGCTGTTGCTGATGGCACTGGATTTACCGTAACCACAACACTGGATGTTGCCGTACATCCACTTCCACTGGTTACCGTTACAGTATAGTTGGTTGTTGCAACAGGAGTTGCAACAGGAGTTGAGATCGTAGAACTGCTCAATGATCCTGACGGTGACCACAAATATGTTCCCCCACCAGATGCACCTAATGTTGTTGAGGAGCCATTACATATACTTGTTGCAGAACCTGCGGAAGCTATCGGTAATGAATGAACGATTATACTTACAGTATCGGATGACGAACACCCATTGACATCAGTTCCAACGACAGTATAGGTTGTTGATGTTGTTGCACTTGATGTAGGATTAAAAACAGTAGAACTGCTCAAAGAACTAGCAGGTGTCCAAACATACCCTATTCCACCGCTTGCACTCAAAATTGTTGTGGTTCCGTTACAAATTCCAACTGCGCTTCCTGCATTTGTTAATGGCAAAGGGTTAACTGTTACTGTAACATACGCTGTATCTATACACCCTGTACCTGCAGTACCAATTACCGTATAGGTTGTTGTACTCGTTGGCGAAGCTATTGGGGTTGCAATTATTGCACTGCTCAAAGACGAAGCAGGGGACCACGAATAAGAGCTTGCTCCAAAACCTGTCAAGGCTGTATTGTTTCCATTACAGATAGATGCACTTGCACTGCTTGCTGTTACGGCAATTCCACTTAAACTAATTGTTACAAAATCTGAAGCGGAACAACCATTTACATCCGTTCCGATAACTGTATAAGTAGTTGACAAGGGCGGTGTTGCAACCGGACTTGCAATCAAAGCATTATCAAGTGAAGCAGCAGGTGTCCAAACATATGTTGATCCGCCTGTTCCAGTTAATGTAGTACTTGCCCCAGGGCAAATACTTGTATTTATTCCTGCATCTATTATTGGCAAAGGGTTAACTGTAACTAATACATTGTCTGTTGCAGAACAACCATTACCATCTGTTCCAACTATTGTATATGTTGTTGTTGTTAAAGCGCTTGAAACAGGATTCGAAATAACAGAGCTACTCAACGATCCTGAAGGAGACCATACATAACTAAGTCCACCACTTCCATTTAAAGTTGTGGAAGCGCCTATGCAAATTGAAGTTGCTGCACCTGCATCTATTATTGGCAATGGTTTTACAGTAATAGTTACATAAGCAGTATCCTTACATCCGGTTGAGCCGGTACCAATTACCATATAAGTGGTGGTGGTGGTTGGATTTGCTACAGGGCTCGAAACAGTTGAATTACTAAGAGAGCTGGCGGGTGACCACAAATAATTTGATGCACCAAAGGCACTCAAAGTTGTATTTACACCAGCGCAAATCGTTGCTGTTCCTCCTGCTATAACATTTATTGGGTTTATTGAAATGGTAACCACATCTGACTTCGTACAACCGTTTAAATCGGTTCCAATAACAGAGTAAGTTGTTGTTACTGTTGGAGAAGCAACGGGATTTGAAATTGCAGGATTACTTAATGTACTTGCAGGAGACCAAACATAGCTGTTTGCACCTGAACCATTCAGCGTAATAGTCGAACTAGGACAAATTGTTGTATTGAGACCTGCATCAACAACAGGTAAAGGGTTTACGGTGATTATTACCACATCCGTTGAAGAACAACCATTACCATCTGTTCCTACCAGTGTATATGTTGTAGTAGAAGTAGCGCTTGAAACAGGATTAGAAATTGTTCCACTGCTTAAAGATCCTGCTGGCGACCAAGCATACCCTATTGCTCCACTTCCCGATAAGGTTGTGGTGGTTCCTGTACAGATTGTTGCGGCAGGCCCTGCATCTACAACGGGCAAAGGGTTTACGGTTATTGTAACTGTTGATGTAGAGGTGCATAATAATGCACCCTGACTTACTGTAACAGTATATGTTGTAGTAGTAGTTGGACTGGCAACAGGATTTGAAATTGCAGGATTACTCAATCCTGTAATAGGGCTCCAAGAATATGCCGATCCACCTGTAGCGCTTAATGTAGTTGAAGAGCCGGAACAAATTGTAGCATTTGGTCCTGCTGTTGCAATTGGATTTGCAATAGCAACCGTAACGGTATCTGACCCTGTACAACCGGAACCATCCACAACAGAAACAGTATATGTAGTAGTAGTTCCAGGCGTTGCGATAGGGTTTGAAATGGCGGGGTTACTTAAACTTCCTGCAGGAGTCCATGTGTAACTAATTGCTGTTGCAGAAGTCGCTGCCAAATTTGTTGCTTGTCCTAAACAAATCGGTGTATATGCACCCGCGTCAACAGAAGCGTTTCCGGCAAGAACCACTACTGTATCTGTATTTGTTCCAGCTAAAGGAGCGCTGCAACCGTTCGCATTTAACACTTCTGCATAATAATATTGTGGAGTTATCGGAGGGGTAACAGTAATTGAAGGTCCTGTTCCAATCAAAATATTTGCAGGTAAAATATACCAATTTATTGTATATACAGGGGTGCCATTGGGTGTAAAACGTGTTGATTCATTCGTTGCAGTCCACTGGGTATTATTTCTTCCCGGAACAATAACGGCTAGAGTTCCTGTGGAATTATGTAACCCATGAACAGCGTTGCCGCTATTCCATGTTGTACAAAGAGATTTATTTGCGATATGAGTCTCAATAATGTTTGTTGTTTCGTAAATTGTTATTTGACTTGAATACAACTGGCCTGTGCAAGAAAACATGGGGACATTATTCCACGAAACAGACAGTCTACGAAAAGGAGCTGTTCCGTATAGTGCATAAGAAACTGTTCCTCCCACTCCGGGATTAATATCTTGCCAAGCACCCATAATTGTATTCTTTGGAGCTGTCCCAGATGCGTTAGGAATTGCAGTTGTTACCCAAGTGGATGTTTCTCCAGATTGAAATCCTATCCAGTTATTTGATCCTATAATAAATTGTGTATATGTGTTCCCAAAAAAACAGAAGGAGAATCCTATTGGCAAAAACCCAGTTTGAGAATCATCTGATAACGTAACCCCTGTTCCACCTGTTAGGGGATCAGGAGCATAAGGTATTGAACTAATATTATAGTTG
>JAPLDC010000332.1 GCA_026391935.1 Bacteroidota bacterium
GCTTTTAAATGATGTTTGGTTATTAAAGAATGAAACCATCTGATTGTAAACTTCAGTAAAGTTTTTTGAAAAATCATTTTTTTGTCCGTTCACAAATGATATTTCGGTGATCTGTTTGTCATTTGTTATCAATGACAAAACCTTGATTTCACCATTAGCCGGATTTTGCTCATTCGAATAAGAAGTGGCGCCAACTAACAGCTCGTTTTGCGCTGTTTTCACAGCATTTTCCACAACAAAATAATGTTTCCTGAACAACTCATTCGTGTAGGCCGTTCTGTTATAGGTCATGCAGTTCTTTACAAATCCTAGTGACATCAATTGTGCATTGGCATTGGTGTAGGTTAAGATGGAAATCAGGCAGATGAAGAGTGCTTTTTTCATAATTGATTTTGTTTTACCACAGATTTCTCAGATTTTCACAGATAATAATAAAAATAATCTCTGGTTATCTGAGTGTTTTGTTATGGATTATTGAATTATTATTTTTCCTTGTTGAACTTTTTTATTTTGATATGTGATGCTGTAAAAATAAAATCCTTTTGCTTTGTTGCTCAAATCGATTTTGTAAAAGGTGTTTTTTACTAAAGTTTTTAAAATGCTTCTTCCTGTAATATCAAAAATCTCAATGGTGTTTTCCTTTTCTAAATTCTCAAAAACAAATTGCCCATTACTTGGATTTGGATAAACGATTACCTGATCTTCTTCTTTGTAAGAATCAATTCCTGTTCCTGAAATAAGAAAATTCCAAACAGTAGAATACGTGCTAAAATGCCCTCCATTGTTTGTTCTTATTCTCCAATAATACCTTGTTGATGCTGATAAGCCGGTTACTGTATAAGCATTGGTTCCAACGTCCACAGATTTATAAAACGTAGAGAACAGGGAGTCGGTCGACACCTCCACATGATAAATTATTCCATCGCTTTCTGCAAACCATTTCAGAGCTCTTACTGTTGAAGCACTAGCCGAGCCCGAAACAGGAAGGTTTAATAAGGGTGCATTGGGGACAGTATCATTTGATCCGATATAGGTGATGAACATTTCTATTTTTTGATAGGGGTTGTCATTAATATCACGTGGTGCATTAACAATTGTATCTACGATATTCATACCGGATGTAACATGTCCATATACTGTGTACAGTCCATTTAGCCATGCAGCAGGTGCTACGCAAATAAAAAATTGTGAATTTGCACTATTGATGGATGTATCTCTTGCTGCTGATAGTATTCCTCTTAAATGTTTTGCCGCACTAAATTCTGCATTAACGGTAGGTTGGCTAGGATCACCATTTCCCCAAGTAGCAATATCGCCATGTCTGGAATTCGGATCACCTCCCTGGATCATAAACCCCGGGATAACGCGATGGAAAGCGGTGCTGTCGTAAAATTGAAAGCTTACAAGACTATCGAAATTACTCACATGCATAGGAGCAATGTTTGGAAATAATTCCACAGTGGTGGTCCCTAAATATACTCCTGCTCTTTTAGTAAGAATTTGGTAAATAGGCTTGCCTGTAAAGCTGCGCGATTGAGAAAAGCCGAAGATGGTCAATACAATAAATGCGAGAAGAAAAAATGTTTTTTTCATATATCAAATATAGGAAAACAAAAAATCGAAAACAAAAGTTGGAATTCATAAAAGAGAAAGCCCCTTATAACGCAATGTTAATAGGGGCTTATGTTGTCCGACTAGGGCTCGAACCTAGACTCTTCTGTACCAAAAACAGACGTGTTGCCAGTTACACCATCAGACAATCTTCCATAGCCTTTCAGCGATTTGGGATGCAAAAATAATAAATTTTTTTAACACTCAAAATTTTATTTGAATTCTTCGAGGTTTTAAGCCTGTTTTTAGCAAAATCATTCGTTGCAAAATCCTAATTGGCCTTAAAATGCTGTCTGAAACACGCAAATTCCCTAGTGGCAACAATATCAGTTTCATTTCCTGATAAATTATAATGTTCAGAAAATGAAAAATACCGGATAGTTTAGCTGTTTCCATTGCCTTGTAAGAATCATTCTGCATTAAATATCTTTAACAAAATTTGGGTCTAAAAAGTTCAACCCAGTTCATTTTATTAATTATCTTCGCAAGCGTTAAATAGACCAATTATTTAAAAGAAAAAATATGAATAACATCACTAATTATCAGCGTCTTAATAATATCATCGGCTGGTTCATCTTTCTTATTGCGGCCTTTACATATTTAAGTACTATGGAATCGACCGCTTCCTTTTGGGATTGCGGTGAGTATATCGCTTGTGCTTATAAACTGGAAGTTGGCCACCCTCCTGGTGCTCCTTTGTTTCTTTTGATAGGTCGCTTCTTTAGTTTGTTTGCATTTGGTGATACCGCCAAAGTAGGGATGATGATCAATGCTATGTCGGCTTTGTGTAGTGCATTTACAATCTTATTTTTATTTTGGTCCATCACAGCTTTGGCTCGCAAAATTGTTGCAAAAGGGGAAGAATTTACTACCGCTAACATGTATGCAGTTTTTGGCGCAGGTGCTGTTGGCGCTTTGGCTTATACTTTTAGTGATTCATTCTGGTTTTCGGCTGTTGAAGGCGAAGTATATGCAATGTCAAGTTTCTTTACTGCCATTGTGTTTTGGGCGATATTAAAATGGGAACGTGAAGTGGACGAAAATCCGCATGCCGACCGTTGGATCATTCTCATTGCTTATTTAATGGGACTTTCAATTGGTGTCCATTTGCTGAATTTATTGGCAATACCGGCTATCGTATTTATTTATTACTTCAAAAAGAATCAAAAGATCACGACAAAAAGTTTGATCGTTACAGGAATAATTTCCATTATCATTCTTGGTGGAATTCAAGGTGGAATCATTCCAATGGTTGTAAAACTTGCTGCAAAAATTGAGTTATTTGCTGTCAATACAATGGGTTTACCGTTTAACAGTGGAACTATTATTTATGGTGTATTGTTAATAGGTGGAATCATCTGGGGTTTACAATACACTGCTAAAAAAGTGAAACCAATTATGAATACCGTAATCCTTTGTTTCACGGTGATATTGATCGGCTACTCTTCTTTCCTCATCCTTGTGATTCGCTCACAGGCGAACCCTCCGATGGATGAAAATAATCCTGAAAATGCTGTAAACTTATTGTCATATTTGAATCGCGAGCAATATGGTACATGGCCAATTGTCTATGGTCAATATTATTCTGCTCCTGTCACCGGGTATGAAGATGGAAGTCCGGTATATGTTCAAGATGTGAAAAAGGGAAAATATGTTATTAGTGACGACCGTAAAGGTTCTGTGCGCGTATACGATGAAGACTTTTGTACCATTTTTCCACGTATGTGGAGCGACCAATCACAGCACATTGCAGGGTATCGAAGATGGACGAATCCACGAAACTATAAACACAAAACTATTCTTGATCCACAAACGGGAGAACATGTATCTGCCGAGATTCCCACATTTGCTGAGAATTTAAAATTCTTTTTTGTCTACCAGCTATGACAAATGTATTCGCGTTATTTCTTCTGGAATTTTGTCGGTCGTCAAAATGATATCCAGGGCCACGGGAATGCTACCGAAGGAAATTGGATGAGCGGATTGCCGATCCTTGAAAATCCGAAGCTTGGTGTGCAGGCTAATTTACCTGATGGAGCCGATAACAACAAGGCAAAAAATCTGTTGTATGGTTTTCCATTTATTTTGGGATTGATAGGCTTATATTATCACATCATAAAAGATAAACACAATGCTGCTGTTGTTGGTTTATTGTTTTTCTTTACAGGAATAGCAATTGTTATTTATTTGAATCAAAAGCCTATGGAGCCGCGTGAGCGTGATTATGCGTATGCGGCCTCGTTCTATGCTTTTGCCTTTTGGATCGGTATAGGAGTTTTGGCAATCTTTGATTTCCTTGGAAAATATATGAATAAGACCACCAGTGCTTTTGCTGCAACAGCCGCTTGTATGTTGGCTGTACCTACCATTATGGCGAAAGAAGAGTGGAATGATCACGATCGTTCCGGTCGTTACATTGCAAGAGATTTTGCAAAGAATTATCTGAATTCCTGCGCCAAGAATGCTATATTATTTACCAATGGAGATAATGATACTTTCCCGCTTTGGTATGCTCAGGAAGTGGAAGGCATCCGAACAGATGTACGAGTAATCTGTCTTGAACTTCTTAACACGGATTGGTATATCGATCAAATGGTGCACAAGGCTTACGATTCCGATCCTGTGCCTTTTTCGTTTACTAAGGACCAATATCGTCAAGGAACCCGGGAGGCTGTATTGTTCAGTAATTATCAAGGGAAAAAGATTGATGCATATATCAATGTAAAAGATCTAATTGAGTTTGTGAAGCACGATGATTTTGACCATAAGGTACAAGTTTCAAAAGAAACATGGTATAATTTCTTCCCGTCAAAAAATATGAGTGTTCCAGTTGATAGCGCTACTGTGGTAAATAATGGAACCGTTCCTAAATCAATGGCAAATCGTATAGTGAAAAGTATCAATTGGACACCTTCAGGGAATTATCTTCAAAAAAATGATGTGATGGTGCTCGATCTTCTTGCTCATAATGATTGGAAACGTCCTATATATTTTGCAGCAACAGCACCTCCTAGTACATACCTGAACCTTGCTCCTTATTTACAATTGGAAGGGTTTGCATATCGTTTGGTTCCTATCAAACAAAGTGAACAAGAATCGCAGCAGGAAACACGTGTTGCAACAGATATTATGTATGATAATTACATGAATAAATTTGTTTGGGGAAGTATGGATATTAAAGGAACCTTCCTTGATAATGTTTTCTTGAGCTCATGTGCTTTAAATACACGTCAACGTGCCGGAACACTTGCTGCTGCCTTAGTTGAAGAGGGCAAAAAAGATAAGGCAATTAAGGTGTTGGACAAATGTCTGGCAGTTACTCCTTTTGAAAATGTTCCAATTGATGCAACATTATATTCGATTGCTTTAGGTTATTATCAAGCGGGAGCAACAGATAAAGCAAATGCGCTTTCAAAAAAATTGTTTGATAATTATGAAAATACTATTAGATATGTTTATGCTCTAGATAGAAGTGAGCTTGGATCTTACGCTCCCGACTTAAAACAAGCTCAGGGCATTATGGAACAATTGCTTTCTTTTGCTAACTATTTTAAACAAACCGCATTGGCGAAAGACTATGAGAACCGCTATTTAAAATTGGTTCAAGAGTATAATTTGCCAACTCCTCAGCGAGGAAGGCAAGAACAATAAAATAATTTAATGAACGCTCTTGAAATTTTCAAGAGCGTTTTTTTTGAACTAAACTTTATTACTATTTTTATAACATGTACATCGTTCGCCCATCCTATCTTCTCCGTAAAATATACCCCAAAGCAATTTGGAGAATGGCTGCGAATGAAAAAAAGATCTACCTAACATTTGATGATGGTCCAGTTCCTATTGTTACATCGTCTGTTTTAGATGTTTTGAAAGCTGAAAATGTGAAAGCAACTTTTTTTTGTGTAGGAGAAAATGTTGCAAGAAATTCGGAAATATATCAACGTATCCTAGATGAAAAACATGCCGTGGGAAACCATACATTCAACCATTTGAAAGGATGGAAAACCCATGGAAATGAATATATCCGCAATGTTATTAAGTGTGCAGCGCTTATAGATACAAAATTGTTCCGGCCTCCTTATGGTAGGATAAAAAAATCGCAACTTGCATTAATTTCAAAGCAATATTCTGTCATAATGTGGGATGTTTTAAGTGGTGATTATGATAAAAGAACGAGTCCGCAACAATGTTTGAAAAATGTGACAGAGAATGTAAGAAATGGTTCTGTAATTGTTTTCCACGATAGCCATAAGGCCCAAAGAAATATGGAATTTGCCTTACCGAGATTTATTAAATATGCGAAAGAAAACGGATTTGAATTTGCCGTCCTATAATAAGTTCTGTCCTTTAAAAAAATACTATTCCTTCTTTTCAAGTAGTGATGCCAAATCGGAGTGCTCGATATGTTCAATCGCTTCTTCCTGCGTTTTGACTGCGAAGTTTCGATAACGATAATGCACATCAATGATCTCTTCTAATGCATCTTTCACCAATTCTTTATTTTTCCAGGATGCAAGATCTTTAATGACAATTTCAAGACAACCTTTTTTATAAGCAATCTGTCCGATCACATGCACCAACGTATTTCTTACCCTTGCTGTTTTATCATTTTCTAATTCCTTTAATAACGGTAAAACCTCTTTTGGATGCGTTCTTCCGCGCAATTCAATGCCGTGACAAATTTCTCTTCTGATCTCCTTGTCAGGATGGTGCAGATAGTGTTTTGCAAATTCAAGTGTTGGTTTTGGATTTTTTTCGCTCATTTTTTTGATAGAGCCAATCACCGCATTTCTGACAGAATGATGTTTATCAGCCAATCCTTGTTCCATTAATTTCTCGATGCAATCAAAATCTTTTTTGCCTATTTCTCCTGCAGCATTGATAACTGTTTGACGCACTTTTTCATTTTCATTCTTGAAAGCTGATTCAAGAAATTTGATGACCTTTGAGTGTAGTTCGGGCTGAGAATTATAGATTTTTCCAATCGCTAAATAACCGGATTTCCGAATATAAGTGTCTTCATCAGAAAAGTAATACAGGGTGAATTTTTCTTTTCCGGTTTTTAATTCTGATAAAATTTGTTGATTGATTTTGTCAACGCATTGAATGCGTTCGGATTTATTTAATTCGTAGAATGACATTTTTTGCGCCTTTGTATAGATCGGAAATTAATTTCGTCTGAGCGGTATATAAGTCTTTTCGTTTTCAATTACGATATGCCCCTGTTCTTCCAAACTTTTTATGATCTCGTAAAATAATTCTTTTACAATGCCGCTATCGCTTTTCCAAAAATGACCAACGGATGCTTTGATAGAATCTTCAATACGCTCTATCTTATGAAATGCCATCCTGCCAAGGTAAAACACCACCAAATCGGATTTCAGTTGTAACCTTTCTGCACCAGGAATATTATTTTCAGTTGTTTTAGAAGCATCTTTGTGTAAAGCTTCTTTATTTATTTCTCCAATTCTTCTCACTGCCCAACCACCTCCGGCAAGTGAGCCACACGTAAATCGCATATCGTGATTTTTTTCAATATAACGCACCAGGGTACTCGGACTCGCTTTCCTTTTCCAATCTTTTTGTTCTATTAATAAAGCTTCCCCTATTTGCAGGTTCACTATTGAGTTAAATACATTAGAACTGCGACCCTTACCCCTTATTGGCAGTTGATCGTATTCATCGGAAGTTAATTTTTTCATGTTATAGCATTTTTTGTTAACAACTAGACAAAACTATCAAAAAATGTTAATAAGGCGCAACTAAATCGCTATAAATTATTATAAAGTATATATATTGATGTATAAAAAGTTGTTTAAATACTGTATATAATTTAACTAAAACTCTTTCCTGCTATTTTTAGCGTATTAGAGCCTCTATATTATTTTTTGGAATAAAAGGATAGGAAACGTAAATAGGAAAGCTTTTTTGAAAACAATTATTTTTGCAATTGCATCACAACATATGTTTCAGGAACAATCAACTCCTGTGTGCAGTAATTCAGCTTGTCTTGAATGGCAGTTGGATATGTTCCGATAATCTGAAAGCCAAAAGGCGCAAAAAAATCCGGGATGATACAAACTAAATAGATGGAGGAATTTGATTTTTTGATAAGTTCAGCAACGATTGCCTTTCCGATTCCTTGTCTGCGGTGTTTTGTCACAACACCCAACGAACATAATTCTATACAATCCGCATGCTGCCGCAATCTGCCAAAGCCAAACAACTCATCATTCCGAAATGCTGCTATGAATTCATGTTGTTGAAGAACGCGATCGTCTAATTCGAAGACTTGAATATAATTTTTAATTTGGAAAAACTCTTTTTCCGTAGGCGTTTTCAGACTTAGCATCCTGAATAAAGGATTAGATAATACCAAATACTTCAAATCCGCTCAGCGTGACTTTCTTTTTGAAATGTCACGCTGAGCGGAGCCAAAGAGTTTTTTATAGAAAATAATTTCTAGTGATGATGACCATGTTCGCCATGAACGTGCCCATGAGCTAATTCGTCTTCAGTAGCCTGGCGAACCGCCAAAACTTCACCTTTGAAATGTAGATCTGTACCTGCTAAAGGGTGATTGAAATCCATTTTTACGTGTTCAGCAGTAATTTCCATTACTTTACCATATAAACGGTTTCCGTCATTATCAACCATTGGAAGAGTAACACCAATTTTTACGTTTTCTTCATCAAATTTTCCATCTTCTCCAATAAATGCTTCGATTGGAATCATTACAACATGCTGTTCGTCACGAACACCATAGCCGCGAGCATGCTCAATGAAGAAATCGAACACATCGCCCGCTTTTTTTCCACGTAAATTATTTTCAAAATCTTCCAATAAACCACCTGTTCCGAATATAAATAAGAAAGGGTGCTCAATACTGGTTTGTTCTACTTGTTCACCTGTGTCTTTTACAGCTAATGTATAGTTTACTGATACTACCGAGTTGTTTTCAATCTTCATTTTGTGAATTTTTTAAAATTTAGTCCGCAAAGGTAAACTTTTTATGGAAATAATAAATTTTCAAGAGTAGATATCAAACCAATAGAACTTTCTAACTTTAAACCATAAAACAGATCGCTATGCATTATCCAAATTTGATTAATAGTAAACTCCCGAATATAGGCACCACCATCTTTACAGTGATGAGCAAATTGGCTGCCGATAACAATGCAATCAACCTTTCTCAGGGTTTTCCCGATTTTGCCTGTAACGAAGAACTCGTTTCTCTTGTTAACAAATATATGAAGGCTGGAAATAATCAGTATGCTCCAATGGCTGGAATAATGGGACTTCGTGAGATATTGGCTCAAAAAACAGAGGATTTATACGGTGCAAAATATGATCCTGAATCTGAAATTACTATTACAGCAGGTGGTACACAGGCAATCTATACAGCTATTTCAGCGATAATTCGTGAAGATGATGAAGTGATAATTTTTGAACCTGCCTATGATTGTTATCAACCGGCAATCGAAATGAATGGTGGAAAGACCATCTATATGCAGTTGCAAGCCCCAGATTATACTATTGATTGGGAAAAAGTAAAAAGGGTAATTAATCACCATACTAAAATGATTATCATCAACACACCGCATAACCCTACCGGAAGTGTGATGAGTGTCGCCGATATGATTATGTTGGAAAAGATCATTAAGGGAACTGATATTGTTATAATAAGTGATGAAGTTTATGAACACATAATTTTTGACAAACAACAGCATCAAAGCGTTGCTCGCTTTCCTATTCTGGCGGAACGGAGTTTTATCATTTCCTCTTTCGGAAAAACATACCATACTACAGGTTGGAAAATGGGTTATTGCCTTGCGCCGAAAAATCTTATGGCTGAATTCCGAAAAGTACATCAGTTTTTGGTTTTCTCCTGTAATACACCGATCCAATATGCTTTAATGGAATTTTTAAAACAAAAAAATCATTATTTGGAGCTTGGTAATTTTTATCAGCAGAAACGCGACTATTTTATCAACCTGATCAAAGGATCAAAATTCGGATTTATTCCTGCCGCCGGAACATACTTTCAGCTTCTGAATTATAAAAAATTAAGCACAGAAAAAGATACCGATTTCGCTATCCGCCTCACAAAAGAATTTGGACTTGCCGCTATCCCGATTTCAGTTTTTTATCATGAGCAAGAAGACAATCATGTATTGCGTTTTTGCTTTGCAAAAAAAGAGGAGACACTGGAAAAAGCTGCTGAAATTTTGAATAAGATTTAAAAGATTTCCTTATGAACGACCTTCGAATTACCGTTATCCAATCCGACTTGCATTGGGAAAACAAAGAGAAAAATATCGAAATGTTTTCCGGAAAAATTAAGTCTATTGTTGAACAAACGGACCTGATAGTTCTTCCCGAAATGTTTACAACAGGTTTTAGCATGCACCCTGAGAAGTTCGCTGAAGATATGAACGGTCCAACCATCAATTGGATGCGGACAAAAGCAAAAGAAAAAAATGCAGTAATTGCAGGTAGTTTTATTTGTGAAGAAGGTGGAAAATATTTCAACCGCCTTGTATGGATGAATGTTGATGGCGCTTACAGCTATTACGATAAAAGACATTTATTCCGAATGGGTGATGAGGATAATCATTATGGAATCGGACAAAAAAAAATGATAGTTGAATTAAATGGATGGAAAATTTGTCCGCTTATTTGTTATGATCTGCGTTTTCCTGTATGGGCAAGAAATAAAAAAACAGAATCAAGAATCAAGAATCAAGAATCAGGACGAAACAAAGAAGTTGATATGGAGTATGACGTTTTGATTTATGTTGCCAATTGGCCAGAAAGACGTGCTCATCCATGGAAATCATTGTTGGTTGCAAGAGCAATAGAAAATCAGAGTTACGTTATTGGTGCAAATAGAATTGGAACTGATGGGAACGATATTTATCATTCCGGTGATTCGGTGATGCTTGACTTCAAAGGCGAATTGATCAGTAATATACCTTCCTGAAAAGAATACATTGAAACGATTACTCTAAATTATTCCGACTTAACTGAGTTCAGAAAAATGTTTCCGGTATTGTTGGATGCAGATGATTTTGAAATAAAATAAAAAATTTATGCTTGACCATTTGCTTTCCATTTATAACTGACAATTACGATTGTTACCGTCACTCTGAGCTTAGCCTTTACTGAGCCAGACGAAGTGTCGAAGATCCTGGGAAGCCATCGCCAATATTTCGACAGGCTCAATATGACCACGCACAATTCACTTCTGTAACCTTGGCAGGAATTGGAGGGTAGGAAGCCTTACTCAACCTTCCACACCAGATCCGCATCCCAATTGGAGCGGATATTTATAAGCTCTGAATTATAGATCACTTTTTCTGGCTGTAACAGTTTAAGATAATTTCCTGTATCCCATTTGTGATTGGAATTATCATCATATATAATTTTTAATTTATATTTTCTCGGATACAAATACTCATAAGAAAGAATTTCAGATTTTTGGATATTATCCTCTCTCACAATATGGTCTTGTTCATCCAATAGCTGAACAATGTAATTTCCCTTGGTTTCAGAGATTGTCAAATTTAATTTTACACTGCCGTAATATTTTTCTTCCCTTGTTTTAAAATCAACTTTTATGGAATCATTCGTTAATCCAAATACATCTGTGAAGGTACCAGGAGGAATTAATAAATGATAATTTGTGTTTTCCTTGAATTTTAAAGGTGACCTATTAAGAATTACTCCTCCTTCTTTTGGAGTTTCCAATGTTCGTGTTTCCAGTTTTATTCTGCAATAATTTTCTCCAAATAATTCGAAGCATATATTTTTGCTGATGTCTGTGCTGTCCTCTTTAAAGTATATAGAGTCTGAGTTGTAATTTTTAATAGCATTATTAAATAACAGGCTTACATTACCTGTCAGATCAAAACTTTGGTTTCCTCCGGGACTACCAAGTAACGATAATTTGAGTGGATTCCGTTTTGATCGCAATGCATCTTGCTTTTGGATCGTTTTAAATTCCAATGTGTCAGTGATCTTGTCGTCAATAATTATTTGAAGTTTTAATGAATCTTTTTCAAAATTATTGAACCAATAGGTCAGAGAGTCTTTGTTTTTTGAATCTTCAAAATACTCTGTCACATCACCGTTTTTAGTAAGATTGTTGATCTTAACTGTGTTAGAATTCTGATTAAAAAGTAAAGTTACTTTCCCGTATGAATTGTAAACATATTTTTTTAAATACACCTTTTTTTCCGGCTCCTGGAACAAGTCAATAATAATCTTCTGTTTTTCACTTATATCAATTGGAGCATTTGCAAAACCAATACTTTCAGCCTCTCCATCGTATTTGTAATTTGAGTTTGCATCTTTTACAGCAGCCAATTTATATTTTCCTGCTTTTATATTGTTGATCTGAAATGTTCCATCTTTTTCCGTTTTTGCAAAATAATCAGGGCGACTTTTATATACAACACTGTCAGACATATCGCTGTAAAGCATTACCAAAACTCCTTTTTCAGTGGCCAAATTAAAACCGCTCTCAACTTTTCCTGTTAATTTCAACGAATCGATAAAAGACCCTGTTGAAAAAATATATTTAAAATTTTCAAGTGCATTGCCTTCGTTTAGATCTTGCAGCGCATTGCCAAAATTAATGCAATAGGTAGTACTTGGTTTTAGCTTTTCATTTTTATCCAACTCGATGTCTAACGTTTTATTTTTGATAGTGATGTTGGGTGCTTTTTCCATTGGAGGGGAAATGATCAGCTGATTGTTCAGATTTTTTAATTGGATAAATTCATCAAAATCTATTTCAACTGTTTTAGCCTCAAAATTAAGTTGAGCACTATCCGGACTATATTTCAAAACTCTCGGAGGGAGAATATCTTTGGCTCCACCACCCGGTGCAACAATCTGAGCGCAGGATACGACTAATGAGCAGATTAGCAGATATGCAGTTGTGCGGATTGTTTTAATGATAAAAAAATAAAATTTTGAGTGAGGCATTATATATTTATTCTGTAATATTCTAACTATTTTCTAATCGCTACATCTGCTAATTACTGTCATTAATTGCTCAAGATACAACTTGTCTGTTTCATCAAATGTTGCAAATTTTTCGCTGTCTATATCCAAAATCAATTTTACTTCTCCGTTTTTATCAAACGCCGGAAGAACAATTTCTGATTTCGATAAGCTGCTGCATGCAATATGTCCTGGAAATTGCTCAACGTCCTCTACAATTATCGTTCTCTTTTCTTTCCATGCTGCTCCGCACACTCCTTTTCCAAATCCAATTCTGGTACAAGCAACAGGCCCTTGAAATGGCCCTAAGACCAATTGTTCACCTTTGACGAAATAAATTCCTACCCAAAAAAAATGCATCCCGTATTTTAAGGATGAAACAATATTTGAAAGATTTGCAATAACATCAGTTTCTGCTTCCGTCAGTGCTTTGATCTGAGGCAACAATGATTCATACTTTTCTTTTTTTGTTGTTCCCGAAACGAGAAATGATTCAGCCATCGTAAAAAATATTTTCCAAAGGTACAAAAGCCTCTCTAAATCTCCTTCAAGTAGAGAATTTAATTAAAATTTATTGTGAAGAAAAAATTTTTTCGGCTTCTTGTTGCTTAGACTTGGAGCGGCTGCTAATTACTGGCATAGGCAATAGTAACAATACTGATCTTGATATCCGGGATTTGCATTAAAGTTTGTGCACACGCCTCCAATGTTGCCCCCGTTGTGATCACATCATCAACCAATAAAACATGTTTGCCCTGTAAAGAATTTATTTCTCTTAATTGAAAAACAGATTCTACATTTTGCCAACGGTTGAAACGCGATTTTTTTGTTTGTGTCTCCGATTCATTTGCCCTGAATAATGTTTTAAAATCGGTACTTACGTCCATACTAGCCGACAAACCTTCGGCAAATGATTCGCTTTGGTTATATCCTCGTTTTTTGATCTTTTTATCGTGTAAAGGAACAGGAATGATGGTGTCAACAGTTTTGAAACTTTCGCATTCTTTCAGTTCATACCCATATAATTTTCCAACAGTAAATCCGACTTCTTTCCGTCCTTTATATTTCAGCTGATGGATCAAATGCTGAACCTTTCCGCCCTTATTAAATCCGTAAAATGCTCCTGCAGAATGAATATTTATTCGTCCCCAGAAAATTTTTGCTATAGGATTGTCGTTATCCAGGTGATAGTTGGTCTTTGGAAGGTGGTAAATGCAATAGGTGCAGATTGTATGCTCATTCTTGTAAAGGCTTTTTCCGCATGAAACACATACTTGTGGAAATATCAGTGAAATAAAGTCATTAAGCATAAGTTTTTGTGTTATAATACTAAATAGTATTACTTTTGTGTGTCGAAAATAAACAATAATTTATATCGACAAATTAGTGCAGGCTGATCTGGAAGCTAAAAAGGCTGAAATTGCCGAATTGATCATTCAAGCAGATAAACATAAAGATGATGCTTATATCATTTCAAAACTCCGTAAAGAAACAGATACTTTACGTAAGATCATGAAACATTTCGTGGTTGAAATAGATTCGTTAAACACATTGAATAAGGTAATTGTTGCTGAGAAGGATAAAGTTTCTGCAGATCTAACTGCCGAAAAAACGGTGACATCACAACTTACAAAAGATAAGGACGCTTTGCAAAGCACTGTTAATATTGGTTCGATCTTAAAGGCAGAAAACCCTACTGTAAAAGGTGTTAAGTTTAAATCTGGTGGTAAAAAAGAAGTTGAAACAACTAAGGCTTCACGTGTAGAGCGTATTAAAGTTTCATTTGTGATTGGTGAAAATAAAATTGCAAAAAAAGGTGTGAAGCCGGTCTATGTGCGATTAACATCGCCTGATGGAAAAGAGATCTGTAAATCTGCTGATGAAGGGAATATGGTGAAATTCAATGGATCAAAAGGGTATTATGCAGCCAAGCAAGATATAAATTATAAGAACGAAGAAGTAGCTGTTGATGTTTTATGTCCGAGCCCTAACGGTTTTATCCCCGGAAAATACCTTGTAGATATTATTTGTGATGATGTAATTGTCGGACAAACAAGTATCATGTTGAAATAAACGTTTTTACAGAAATAGGTTATACGACTGCGTGTGCCTTATAGATTGCAATTATTTTACCGTTAATAATCAATGAACCCAAACATAAACCCCGATTCTGAGAATCTTAGCTCTTCCGAAAAGGAGTTTGAGAAGGTATTACGTCCTGCAGAATTTGATGATTTTACCGGTCAGTTTGAGGTGGTTGAAAATCTGAAGATATTTGTTCAGGCTGCAAAGCAACGTGGAGAGGCTCTTGATCATATCCTTTTGCATGGCCCTCCGGGATTAGGAAAAACAACTCTTGCAAATATTGTTGCATCCGAATTGGGTGTGAATATTAAAATTACCTCCGGCCCTGTGCTTGATAAACCGGGTGATCTAGCTGGTTTGCTGACCAACCTGGAAGAACACGATGTATTATTCATTGATGAAATTCATCGCCTTAGTCCTATCGTTGAAGAATATTTATATTCTGCTATGGAAGACTATAAGATTGATATCATGATTGATAGCGGCCCCAATGCAAGAAGTGTTCAGATCAAATTGAACCCCTTTACATTGGTAGGTGCAACTACACGTAGCGGCTTGCTTACAGCTCCGTTACGAGCGCGTTTTGGAATAAACTCACGGTTGAATTATTATGATTCTAAATTGCTTAAAAAAATTATTATCCGTGCTGCCGGTATTCTAAATGTTCCGATTAAGGAAGATGCTGCAAATGAAATTTCACGCAGAAGCCGTGGCACCCCTCGTATTGCCAACGCATTGCTGAGAAGGATCCGAGACTTTGCTCAAATAAAAGGTAATGGATCTATTGATCTGGAAATTGCACACATCGGTTTATCTGCACTTAACGTTGACAAAAATGGTTTGGATGAAATGGATATCCGAATCCTTTCTGCATTAATAGAAAAATTTAAGGGAGGTCCTGTCGGATTGACCACAATTTCCACTGCAGTGGGAGAAGAAGCAGGAACAATAGAAGAGGTGTATGAACCTTTTTTAATTCAGGAAGGTTATCTTGTCCGCACACCACGCGGAAGAGAAGCCACAGATCTTGCCTATAAACACCTTGGGAAAATTCCACGCGGACAAAAAGGAAGTTTATTTGACACGGAATAAGAATTAAAATTTTATTTGGCTTTGCAAACTTTCTCGACCCTGCTCGAAATAACATCCTTCGACATTTAAGCTTTCTGCCCGTTAGCGCGCAATGTTAGTCGGAGGTTTAGGATGTTGAAGCGGGTAGGTCACTCTGAGTTTGTCGAAGAGTATGCGCAGGCCGGCCCACATGTTTCGACAGGCTCAACATGACAACGCGCAAAATGCAGTTTCGATTCTGTCATTTGGAGCAGAATAGAGAAACAATTGCAGCACATGGTTTATGAATAAATTTAAAAGATTACCAATTGAACATCTCCCACAATACTTATCTCATCAGAACTGAAGCAAAACGCCTGGGCTTCGATTATATTGGTTTTTCCAAAGCAGCATTTTTAGAAGAAGAAGCTCCCCGGTTAGAAAATTGGTTGAATAATAATATGCATGGACAAATGAGTTATATGTCGAATTATTTCGACAAGCGTTTAGATCCCCGCTTGCTTGTTCCAGGCGCCAGATCAGTGGTTTCTCTATTACTCAATTATTTTCCTTCTGAAGTACAAGAGGATGAATCTGCTCCAAAGATCAGTAAATACGCCTACGGTAAAGATTACCATCTTGTTATAAAAGATAAATTAAATCAGCTTTTGGAATTTATTAAGGAAAACATTGGTGAAGTGGATGGACGCGCATTTACAGATTCAGCGCCCGTTTTGGATAAGGCATGGGCAAAAAAAAGTGGATTGGGCTGGATTGGAAAACACAGCAATCTTATTAACAAATCAAGTGGCTCCTTTCATTTTATAGCGGAGTTGATCATAGATTTGGAATTGGAATATGATGGCGCGATAAAAGATTATTGTGGAACGTGTACTAAATGTATGGATGCTTGTCCTACAGAAGCGATCACGGCGCCACATATTGTAAACGGAAGCAAATGTATTTCCTATTTCACCATCGAATTAAAAGAAAATATCCCGAATGAGTTGAAAGGCAAATTTAACGATTGGGTTTTCGGTTGTGATATTTGCCAAGATGTTTGTCCTTGGAACCGTTTTTCACAACCTCATTCAGAACCTCATTTTCAAGCGAGCGCAGAACTTATTGAGATGAAGAGGCAAGATTGGTATGAAATTACAGAAGAAACCTTCAGACGTGTGTTTAAAGATTCGGCAGTAAAGCGAACAAAGTTTGCAGGATTAAAAAGAAATATTGAGTTTATTAAGACTTAACTACACTTTTATAAACTTCATTGATCACATCTTTGTATTGATGACCGAATGTTGTCAAGCACCAAATCATTAACAATGCTTTTTCATCAGGTTTAAGCCATTTTACAGCTTTTTTTAATTCTTTGCTAAAAAGTGCTTTATCAAAACTTACTTTTTGCAATATATTTTTACTTAATTCAAACATGTGATTTGTATTAAGGGGTTACCACTTTTAATTCATTACTACCAAAGTACTCAGTCTTCAACGAAAAATCAAGTACAAAGTTACTTTTTATTTGTTTTTTTTACACAATGAATTGTGTTAAAAAATGGTAAAGAAAAATATGATTTTTTGGAACTTTTATAAGTTCAAAGGCATGTAGAAATTTTGAAAAAAACAAAGAAATTATTATTTTTCTCCCCAGCGGAATGCATTTTGCTCTAGTCCTGCAAGATCAAGTACCCTGTCAATCACAGTAGCGGCTAGCTCTTCAAAATTTTGAGGCTTAGAATAAAAAGAAGGGCTGGCCGGACAAATTATTCCTCCTGCTTCGGTCACCGTTTTCATACTGTTGATATGGATCAAACTCAGTGGAGTGTCTCTGGTAACTAAAATTAATTTTCTTCGTTCCTTTAAAATAACATCTGCAGCTCGGGTTGTCAGGTCGTTTGATATTCCTGATGCAATGCGTGCCAATGTTCCCATTGAGCATGGGCAAATGATCATGGTGTCGTATTTTGCAGAACCGGAAGCAAAGGGTGCGAAAAAATCAGACTTGGCATAAATTTTATAAGGTAAATTTTCATAATCGGAATTACCGAGTTCAAATTTCCAAACTTCTTTTGCATTATCACTCATCACAATTCCAACTGTTTCTATTTGCTCTTTTAACTGTTGTAATTTTTTAAACAGAACATCTGCATAAATAGCGCCACTGGCACCGGTTATGGCAATCACAACTTTATGTTTACTCTGTTTCGTCATTTCCAAATGTATATGTTAACGTAAAAGCCAAAACATTATTACGTTGTCCTGGATTGAACCAAAAACTTGCTCCGGAAGCATATTTACGAATAGGAAGCAATGATTCGGTGAATCTCCAAGTCATCCCCAGATTCTTATAGATCATATAATTAATTCCTATGCTTGCACTTATTTCTTTTTTGATAAAAGGGATAGCATTATATATTTCACCGTTGGTGTCGTATTCTTTTGAATTTATTAAATAGCCAAAGCCCGGACCTGCTTCGAATGTAAATTTCTTTTGCTGATATTGAAATAAAATAGGTACTTCAACATAGTTCAATTCCATTAAATAAAAACTTAAGTCGCCTTTGTTTGCATCTCCAACATGTTTGCTTCCTTTTTGAATAAAAAGAATTTCAAATTGAGCGGCCCATTTTTCATTTATTTTTGCTTTCAGTGTGGCTCCTCCATCAAATCCAAATTTATTGAATCCGGCATAGGTATCGCCTTCAACTTGGCTGGTACTTATTCCTGCCTTTATTCCTGCCTTAAATCTAGTTTGAGCCTGTGATGTGAATATACAAAGAATAAGAAAAATAAATATATAAAAGACTTTTTTCATCGTTGCAAAGTTAATTAAAATACAAAACGCCCACACACAATGTGCAGGCGTTGGTATAATTAGAACAAGAATCCTTATGGAGTCAATTTAATTTCTTCCACTTGTATTATTTCATACGTTCGTACTTTATAAATAAATGCAATTAGATGACAATGATTTGCGACGCATGGAATGCTCTTGTATGCATCTGGAATCGTGTAAGCAAATTTTTTGATATGCATTGTTCCCGAAGGGATTGCTCCACTTGCGAGTGACTCACCCCAAGCACCGGATGGTGTAATGGCATCACGCAGCATGTGACGGTGAACATAATTTGACATATTAACTCCCATATAATCTTGCCAATCAATGATGCTGTCTTGGGTTAATAACACAACCATTTTTAATGTATCTGTCAAAGTTGTTAAGAATGAGTCTCTAACAGAACAACAGATCTTTCTGGTAGAGGCATCAAAATCTGAAATTAACTGTAAATCCACTACAGAAGGCTCTGATACAATGCTTGCCGCATAGGCTTTCCAGTTTGGATAAAATTTTAAATGTGTTTGTGTAACTGCATCGTAATCTTTTCGATTAAACATTCCTTGTGGCAATCCGAAATCAGAAGCGCCGAAAGTTGCATCATACTCATCACCAACTGTTGTTCGGTAATCAGCTGTAAAAGCAGTGGATGGTGAGCCAGAATAGCCTGGTGTTGGTGCTGCAAATGAGCCAACATGCATTGCCATACCAACTATTTGCCCAGGGTAGAGTGAATCTATTTCGTGTAATTCTGTAGCAGCATGTGGGCAATTTCCACAAGTATGCCCCGTAAAATCTTCAATCAGTATTTTCTTGATATGTGAAGTAACAGCTGGAAATGCAGGACTCGCACATGATGTCGTATCTGCCGAATTTCCATTTTTTTCAGGATATGGATTACTTTCATAATCACACGAAGCAAGAATTGTTGCCGAAAAAATTGAAATAATTAATATCTTTTTCATTTGAAATATTTTAAAAACTACTTGTAACAGTTAATGTAATACCGTTGGAAGCCGGCACTAATCGGCAAATACCTCCTACACAAAATATTCCTGCGCGTTGTTTCCCATAACTCAAGGTAATGCGATTTGCATTTTTGTTAAATCCAACAGTTGCATTAGGATAGTGATAGCGATGTTCTACAACCTCATTTCCATAATTGTATTGATCCAAAACCGCAACAAACCAATTGGAGTTAACCGTATATTCTACCATTCCTTGCGCCCAGCTTTGATGGTCGCCTTCGGTGTATAAATTTTGTAATTCAACACGAACGGTACTTTCTCCTTTCAGTCGATAAGAAATATCTGCAACAACAATATGTGAATAGATAATTGGAAAACCCGCTTTTTGAATGATACTCTTATTATATACTTGGTAAGAATACATCAAGGATGTTTTAATTTTCTTTCCAAATTTTTGATTGATCTCAACATAAAAATCGCGGAAAATAACATTTTTACCCATCCCGAAAGAATTGGTTTTATAACCTTGCAATGTGCTATCTGTTGCAACATTTAAATGAGTTGTATCCAGATCATTTGATCCTGAATAATTAAAAGTTACGTCTAATTTATAGGTAGGTTTTTTGATGACCTTCCAGTTTACTTCTCCAGAGAATTGAAGTTCACCGTTTGGTTGTGAAGCATTTGGATAAAAGGTTAACAGGCTATACGTATGGTTTTTATTGAGAGCCGGTGTATAGTTCAAAAGTAAATTATTAAGGGAAGCGTCTCTGTCGGAACGAAAGTTCATATTGTCTGCTCTGCTTGCACTTGCTGAAATAGCAAGTCCCTTGGTAGCGTAACTTGCCAAAAGAAGTTCTGCATCACCAGGTCGATAAATTTTTCCGTTCGCAGCATTCGGGTCGTTGATCTTTGAAGCGTATTCGCCATTCAAGTGGAAATCTAAATAATTTAATTCAAATCTTCCAGCTGAAGCGCCTACATTTTGTGGAAGGTTCAAAGCAGGGTCTTCATCTTTTTGATAACGGCTGACAAAACTACCTCCGAGTGTTAAACGTAATTTTTTTTCTGATAATTTTTTGAATGTTTCATTCAGTTGCATTTCTCCATCAAATCCACGTATAATACCGGGACCCTGAGTCATGAACGAACGTTGTTTTCCGGTTAATCCTGTAAGATAGAGTCCTTTTACAACTTCATATTTTAAACGGATCCCGTCAAGGGCATTGTCGAAGCCTAATCCGCGTTCTTCATAGCTCCGTAAAACTAATCCGTTCCCGAATTGCTGATAGAAATTTCCCACCGTTACTTCCAATGCATCTGATTTATAAGAGGCAAAGCGATATTGAATTCCACTGCCTTGGTAGCGAGCATCAAAACCTTGCAGGCCATTTAAATAGGACTCATAGCGGAGCCCGGCTGTAAATTTCCCTTTTGTGTAAATGATATTTGCAAAACCATTCATCAACATTTTCTCAGGTACATCTGGCGCACCAATGGTTGAATCAGGAATATAATATTGTGCGGTAGCTTGAAAGTTACCATGCACATCTCCAAGATTCGGTAAATTGTTTAAGTTAACTTGTGCAACAGAAATGCTGCTATATACTAGTCCGCCAATGATAACGGATGATTTGATCGATCTAAAATATTTTTTTCTCACAACTCAATTTTATAAAGAGGGGTTTAATCTATTTTTTCTCCTTTAGCAACTTTTTTAAGTATCTCATACATGTGATCTTCATCACCATCAGCATAGCCATTGTGTTGCCAAACAATTTCTCCTTTGCCGTTTACAATAAACACGTGTGGAATGTCTCCAACATTCATGGCACGTTTAAAATCCTGATTCTCGTCCAGGTAAACTTCATATTCCCAACCTTTACTTTTTACATCGGTTGCAACTTTTGCTGAGCTACGGGAATCGTCAGTTGAGATTGCAATTAATTTTACGCCTGTTTCTTTTTGCCATTCAGCATAATCTTCTGCCACAGCATCTAATTCTTTTTTGCAGGGTTTGCACCAGGTTGCCCAAAAGCTGATGATCATAGGCTTACCATCATTACTGAATTTTGAAGTGTTTACCGTTTTACCATCTAATGCTTTCACATCGGCAGAAGGTAATGTGTTTCCTGTTTGAACTGCAGCCGAAGTCAGGAAGCAGATTGCGATTACTGCAAAAATAAATTTTTTCATAAAAAGAGTTTTTAGAAGGATAAATATAAAAATAAATCAGCTTTTGAATGTCAATTAACATACCAAAAGCTGATTTATTTTCTACTATTTATTTTTATTTGTTGATAGCAACTTTTTTAGTGATTGTGTTATTTCCAACAGTGATGTTTAAGAAATATAATCCATTCTCTAATTTAGTAGCGTCAAGTGAATAAGTTTGATCACCAGCTGGCATTGAACCAAGGTTCTCATTCAATACTGATTGTCCTAATGCATTCACTACAACAATTGAAACATTGTTTTCTTTAACCATGTTAAAGTTTACTGTTGCATTGTTAGTGATAGGGTTTGGATAAACAGTCACATTTCCAACAGATTGATTTTCTTCAATTCCAGTAGCAATGATCTTATATGCATTTGAGTAAAAATCTGTTGTAAAGCTAGTAACAGCTATAACGTTTACCCCTGCAGCAACAACAGTTGCAGAACCGCTTCCATAAGAACCTGTGAAACCATCACCGTAAGCATCAGTTAATTCAAATGTATAACAACCTAAAGGCAGTGTTAAGTTAACATCTGTTTGCGGGTAACTACCTGCAGCAGCAGCGTTAGTGTATGGTCCACCAGAACCAACAGTAGTTCCTGCAGCATTTTTCAATTTCCATTTAGTTTCTGAGCCGTACTGATCACAAGTTATTTTCACAGTAATAAATGATGAGTTAGCTTGTAATGCAGAATAATTAACAGCTCCTGATGATGTGTTGTTAGAAGCAATTGCATCAGCAGTAGTAATACTATAAGTAAAAGTTGTATTTGCTGAGATAGGTGTAGTGCCAAGTGTGATATCAGCGTAAGCATATGTCGCTAAGCTACCAGACCAAGGGTAAGTAGCTACAGTTGTTGCTCCTTGTTTTGCAATGATTGTACAAGCAGTCAAAGTTGTAGTACTGTTATTCTGTAAGCGAGTTTTTAATGTAGCAACATCACAAACAGTTGGTGTTGATGTACTAGCTAATAAAGCTGCATCAACTGGAGCAGCTGCTGGAGCAGGACAAGAAGCTTTTGCAGCATACAATGCTGTTGCATCAACTTGACCAACCTCAGTAATAACGCGGTTTGGACAAATCATATAGATCGTTGGAAAATAAGCGATAGAATAATTTGAGTTGAATGTATTGATAGCAGCAGCTGCCGGGTCAATAATTGGATGGCTAACGCCAGTTACCCAATCACCTTGAGTTGTACCATCAACTCCGCTGATACCATGTAAAGCATTTGTTCCAGTAGTTCCATCGCCTTCGATGAAATACACCATTACGTCATTTGTTGTTCCAGCACTAACACCTGTTCCACCGGTTGGTCCATGTGCAACCCAAAGATTTTCTAGAGCACCAGTACCGTGGTAAGCCCAACATGGTCCACACCATGTTGCAGATACGTCAATATAAACAGTTTTTCCAGCATTTAAGTCGGTATACAAATTGTGACTTACTCCATTAATGTCAGTAAGCGTCCAATCTGGAGCAATACTACCATTCGGTAATTGAGCTTTCGCTTCAATTGCAGTAAGTGATAAGGCCAGTACAGCCGTTAGTTGTAAAATTTTTTTCATTTTCATTAGGATTTAGGTTAATTATGTAATTTGAGATTTGTTATTTTACGAGCTACTAATTTAAAACATTATTATTTGAAAAACAAAGTAATAGTCATTATATTTTTATAGTTCGATTAATCAAATTTAGATTGAGAATAAATCGAATTCAAGTGCAATTAAATTTATTATTAGTATTCGGAAGACTTCTGTTTTTTGATTGCGTAATAAAATTAGTATATTTGAGCCACCTTTCTTTTAGTATTCGATGTGTTGTAATAAGTGCTTTTTTTGTTTATTGTATATAAATTTATTGAGGATTGCTTTTGGTCAAACTCTAAATACCATTTTTATTAAATGAAAATAACTGATAATCTTTTTAAGCTTATAAAATCTTTAAGCAAATCTGAAAAGGGGTACTTTAAAAAGTATGCAAATTTTCATGTTCGGAATGAGCAGAATAATTACACAAAAATTTTTGATGCAATCGATATTCAAAAAGTTTATGACGAAAAAAAAATATTGCAAAAATTCAGAACAGAAAAGTTTATAAATCAGTTTGCTGTAGCCAAGAATTATCTTTATGATATGATTTTGGAAAGTCTTGAAGCGTATCATAAGAACTCTACTACTGAGATACGAAGTATACTTAATAGGATCGAAATATTGGTTGAGAAGGGTTTGCATTCGCAAGCAAAAAAATTGCTAAAAAAGGCGAAGGATATGGCTTTGACATATGAGAAGCTAACCTATATTCCCGAAATAAATTTGATGGAGGAAAGTATCTACCGTATGCAATATGATGTAGGTGACCTCAAAAATAATTCGGATAATTTAATCGAGGAGATTGAACAGTGCGCTATGAAAATTAAAAATATAGCAGAGTTCGAGAGCCTAAAAAATAAATTATATCTGCAAAGGATGGAAATGGGGGTGTTGAGAAATGAACGGGAGATCAAAAGTTATGACTGGTTTTTAAAAAATCCACTTCTGAAAAATGAAAAACAGGCACTTTCCATCAACGCTAAGGTGCTATACTACGAATTATATTCAAGTTATTATAATTACATTGAAAATCACAACAAATGTTATGAGTATTCTTCCAAATTAATTAATTTGCTTGAACAAAATCCACAGGTTATTGAAACGAATGTGAATTTCCCTACATTGTTTTTATATCGCCATAGTATTCAGTGTTATAATATCGGGAAATACCATGAAGCTTTGGAATACATCAGCAAAATGGAAGTTTTACGACCCAAAAGCGACATTCAAAAGCTAAACATTCTTTTAAAAGCATATAACACCAAACTCAATGTGTATTTCAGGATGGGGAACATGAAAAAATGTTTGCAATTGATACCTGAAATTGAAACATTGCTGGAGAAGAATAAAGATTCGGATAAACTACTAAAAGAAATTATTTATTGGCAGGTAACTTCTTTATTGATGATTGCCGAAGAATATAAACAAGCGCTGAAATGGCTTGTGAGAGCTAACATCGCTGAACAATTTAAAATTCGGCAGGATCTTGAATGCATCGGACGTATAATGGAAATTGTTTTGCACTATGAACTTGGAAAATTTGATATTATGGAATATCGAATCAAATCTACCTATCGTTTTCTGGCGAGCAAACA
>JAPLDC010000166.1 GCA_026391935.1 Bacteroidota bacterium
GGACTCCCAAAAATATGCAAGATGATCCAAAATATGATGATGTTGAAAATGATGTGTTTGAATTTTTTGAAAATAAGTTGCAAATTTTAAGGAGATTTGGTATAGAAAATGTAATCATTGACCCTGGTTTCGGATTCGGAAAAACTGTTGAACATAACTACAGTCTTCTTAAAAATCTGAATAAATTCCAATCACTAAACTGTCCGGTTCTTGCCGGGCTTTCAAGAAAGTCGATGATAAATAAGTTATTGAATATCAGTTCGAAAGAATCTCTTAACGGAACATCAATTTTAAATGAAATAGCGCTGCAAAATGGAGCAAAGATACTTCGTGTTCATGATGTAAAGGAGGCGAAAGAAGCAATCACTATTTACAATTATTTGAAGGGGTTAAAATAAAAAGAGGCTTTGTGGTAATCACAAAGCCTCTATTTTAATTCTAAGATATTTATTTTATTACTGCTACTTTTTGTAAATGGGCTTTTTTTCCTGTCTTAATATTTAGCATATACATTCCGGCAGAAAGATTATCAACATCTATTTTAAATGCATGTCTCCCAATATTGTTATCTTTCATTGTTTGTGAATAGACTACTTGTCCAATATTGTTTGTCATTTCAATTGTAACGGCTTCATTTGTCAATAATTCGTAAGAGACATTTACTAATGCGCTTACAGGATTAGGAAAAACGCTAACATTAGCAACAGCAACATTTTCATCAATACCAACTGAAGCTTGTTCATATAAATAATAGTCATCCAACGCACTTTCGACTAAGCTTCCACCACTGAGGTAAGCTCCTGTAATGAGGCTGTCGGAAGCCGTAAAACGCATTTGTACTGTTGAACTTAATGGTACATAATCAGTTACTCTAAAAGCAAATCGTCTCCAACTCTTATCCGAAACATTCGTGCATTCTACCATTACCCAGGTAACACCATCATTTGAAATTTGTGTTTCCATATAATCAAGTCCAGGATTAGCTCCGGAATTATTACTCCACCATCGATCATAAGTTATTATTGGATTTGTATAAGTACTTAAATTATAAACGGGCGACTCCAATGTTGTTATTCCACCATCTACATCATTTGTTCCTATTCCAGATGTTGCATTTGGAGCATTCCCTGTTATGGCACACATTGTTCCTCCTGTTGTAGTTTGGGTTCCTGGTTGAACAATTGTTGAGGGTGTTCCAAATGTTCCATAGGAAGGCACAGGAACATCCACGACCCATTGTCCTGTTGTTGCATTATCCGTTGCAATTCCTTGTCCCCAAGCACCGAAATTTGCATCAAAGTCTTCTTCTTGCATCAATGAAACTCCGTTCAAGATAAAATAAGGGATATTTGGATTAGCATCGGCAGCAGCAATAGGTTCAACTAAACTTAAAGATAAGGTCGTTCCTTCTAAACCTAGGTAGTATCCAATTACTGTTCCATCAGGTTGCGCAGGAATTGAAGCGGTGTAATTAATACCACTTGTATTTGTCATTGTTGTAGCTGTCCAAGCACCAAGGCGATTAATTTTATAAAATAATTTCACAGCATTTAAAGCCCAAGGATAGGTAACACTTACTGAGGCGTTGATGACAGTTGAGGAAGTTGAAACAGAAGTTAAAACGGGAACATGAGTTATTATCGCATTTGATAATAATGTGATTCCATGTAACGCGAAAGCGTCAACAATAGCATTGTCGTTAGGTGTTCCATTAGTAATATCGTTATCGCCACCATTAGTAGGAAGGTCATCGGTTGTAAGAGCATCAATTAAAATATCTACATACACTTGTCCTTCAGTTCCATCAGGCCCGGTAGTCAAAGCATAAAATGTTTCTTTATAAAGATTCATCATTTGTTGAAGATTTCCGAAATTTAAATTCGTATCCCACCAAGCACCAGCAATAATTTCTCCATCAGCAT
>JAPLDC010000341.1 GCA_026391935.1 Bacteroidota bacterium
GCATGCCATACTGTTTCCCGACAAAAGGTTCATTTCTGAAAACAGAGAAGTAGGGACTATTGTAATAGCCGAAATTTGCGCCTAAAAATAAGGTCTTAAGTTTTTTCCCTCTAATAGTATCAATAGTTGTCCAGGGGATGATGCTGATCGATTCATCAATTTTTTCCATTCTTAAATTTACCGAATCGCATTTTTGGATGGTACCAGTTTGAGAGTTTCCGTCTTTAAAAACAATTTCATCTGTCAATAGCTTTCTATAGTTTGTGCAACTGGTAAAAACAGATGCTGAAAAAAGGAGACAGATAAAATATTTAAAATAGTTTTTCATTTATTAGTATGTATAAATGCTTTCTATTGGAATAGGACAGGTTTTGAATTGCAATTTACCTAAATGGTATTAACGAAGATACAATATTATTGGAATTGATAATAGCGAATTACTAAAAGAATCGTTTTGATCTTCAATAAGAAAAGTACATTGAATTTTTATGAGTTACACTGTTCGGAGATAATTCCGATCTATAACTTTCTTCTTGCTTTTTCTTTCATGATCAAATTCAACTCTCTTCCTGTTTGTCCCTTTACAGAAGTGTTCTCTTGCGCCCTTCGGATCAAATAAGGAAGCACTTCATTTATTGGACCATAAGGAACATATTTTGCAACATTATAATCGGCATTAGCCAGATTATAACTGATGTGATCACTCATGCCGAGTAGTTGGGAAAAGTATATGTTTTTATTGTTTGTTGAGATATTTTTTTTCTTCATCAGTTCAGCAAGTTTCATTGAACTGTTTTCGTTGTGTGTTCCCGCACAAATAGCAATTCGCGAAATATGTTCTGCACAAAATTCTAAAGCAGCATCGTAATCTTTATCTGTAGCTTCTTTTGAATCGTGGATGGGCGAAGGATAGTTTTTTGCTGTGGCACGCAACCTTTCTTTTTCCATGTAGGCGCCACGCACAAGCTTTGCGCCAAAAAAGTAATTTGATCCTTGGGCAATTTCAAAGGACTTTTTTAAATAAGACAAACGGTCTTTGCGATAAAGCTGGTAGGTATTATAGACAATTGTCCTTTGCATGTTATAGGATCGCATCATTTCATTTGCCAGATTGTCGATCGCTTCCTGGATCCAACTTTCTTCAGCATCAATAAAAATTGGAACGCCTGCAGTATGTGCTGCTTTACAAATGGAATCAATCCGATTTTGAATACGCTCAAACTCTTTTTGTTCTTCAGGAGATAAAATATTTTTTGCTGAAACTTTTTCTAATAATCCTAAACGAGCCATCCCTGTAACCTTAAAAACAGAAAAAGGAATATTAGCATCATCCTTTGCTTTGGCAACAGTTTTTATCGTTTCGTGGCAACAGGCATCAAAATCTTTTTCTGACTCTTTCCCCTCAACAGAAAAGTCTAAAATGGTGCCGATCTTAAATTTCGCCAAATCTTTTATGGCTTTATCACATTCTTCAATAGTTTCACCACCACAAAATTGCTTAAAGATTGTGGCTTTTATAATCCCCTTAATTGGCAAACGTATTTTAATTGCAAATGTGGTCAATGACTTACCTATAGAAACAAATACTGGACTGGCAACCATTTTGAAGAGCCAATAGGAACGATTAAGATCCTTATTTGATTTTCCGGAGAAAGAAATTTCTGTATTGTCGAATGATAACATAGATAAAAATTAAGCAGGCAAATATACTAAAATACCTTTGCGGTAGAGTCGTCTCTGTTTTTGACTTTTTTACTATATTTGTTAACCATTCTTTTTTATGACCGAAATCCGTTCAAATAATTATTCTGTTTTTATCTCTGATGATATAACAAAAGAGATCAATCGATTTCTGAAAGCGAATAAAACAAAGTATTCGAAATTATTTATTTTGGTGGATGAAAATTCATTGAAGTATTGTTATCCGCAATTAGTTGAGAAGATTGAACTTTTCAAAGAAGGCGAGATCATTGAGATCGATAGCGGTGAGGAAAGTAAAACAATCGATGTATGTATTCAGATCTGGAATGCCTTAAGTGAATATGGTGCAGATAGAAGATCATTATTTGTCAATATTGGTGGTGGCGTAATCAGTGATATGGGTGGATTTATTGCATCCACTTTTAAACGAGGGATTGACTTTATTAATATCCCAACAACTTTATTATCACAGGTGGATGCTTCTATCGGAGGGAAAGTTGGAGTGGATATGAACCATTTGAAAAATGAAATTGGTTTGTTTAATAACCCTGCAGCGGTTTTTATAAATAGTCGTTTTTTAAATACGTTGGATAAACGTCAGGTATTATCAGGATTTGCAGAGATGATCAAGCATGCATTAATTGCTGATGCAAATTATTGGATTAAAGTTACCAATGCTGATTTTGCTGACCTTGCTTCATTTGACGAATTAATAAAAACTTCTGTACATATTAAAAACACGATCGTTCTGGAGGATCCTAAAGAACAAAATATCAGGAAAGTACTGAATTTCGGTCACACCATCGGTCATGCAGTTGAAACACTCTCTTTGGAACAGCAAACTAAAAGTCATCTTTTTCATGGTGAAGCTGTAGCGGTTGGAATGGTTTGTGAAGCATATCTCTCACATAAAATCTGCAAACTTTCGAAAAATAATTTGGATGAAATTACTCAGTTT
>JAPLDC010000521.1 GCA_026391935.1 Bacteroidota bacterium
ATATTTCTTTCGGATCTTTTTTGGGAGCAATTGCATCAACGCGATTGAAACCAGCTTTATCAAAATGCCCTACTTTACTCATGATATTGCGGATACGATCAAGGCAATCTTTATCATCCTTGCATTTATAGTCGGTAACACCGGATATTTCACAATGTGTGGTAGCACCTCCTAATGTTTCGTTATCAATATTTTCTCCGATCGCAGCTTTTACTAAATAAGAGCCTGCAAGAAAGATACTTCCTGTTTTATCAACGATCAGCGTTTCATCGCTCATGATCGGAAGGTAAGCCCCACCTGCAACACAGCTTCCCATCACCGCTGAGATCTGCAAAATTCCCATGCTACTTATTACAGCGTTGTTGCGGAATATTCTACCGAAATGTTCTTTGTCAGGAAAAATTTCATCTTGCAACGGCAAGTAAACACCAGCGCTATCAACTAGATAGATGATCGGTAAACGATTTTCCATGGCAATCTCCTGTGCACGCAAATTCTTTTTTCCTGTAATAGGAAACCAAGCACCTGCTTTTACAGTAGCGTCATTGGCAAGAATAATACATTGACGACCGCTTACATATCCGATAACAATTACAACACCACCTGCAGCACATCCGCCATGCTCCTTATACATTTCGTCTCCTGCAAAGGCTGCAATCTCAATAGTTTTTGAATCTTTGTCGGTAAGATATTCAATTCGCTCACGTGCAGTCATTTTACCCTGCTCATGCATTTTATCGATTTTGCTTTTACCTCCTCCCAAATAAATCTTTTCCAGCTTACGTTCCATTCCAGAAATAAGCTGTTTCATCACATCTTCGTTTTTATTGAATTCTATATCCATAATTGTTTAGTTCAACGTTCTTTAATTTCAAAGTTTATAGTTAGATAAGTAAATTGATCAAACATTAAACTTTGAAACATGAATCTTATTTGATTGCCAAATATAACAACAAATCATTGTTTTTGTTTAAAATCTCTAGCTTTTTAAGAGAACTTTGAACTGATTTTTGTCACATTGATTTAGGAAAATCCCATTCTGAAAAAAGGAGTAATAAATTTATCTGTTCTTTCAAATCCTCAGGAATTTTTCTATCTGTTCAAATTTTGAAACAATAGAATTATAACGTTGCCAAGGACTCGGAGCCTTGGTTGAATAAAAGGTCAACAATGCTTAGATTTGGAAGGAAACCGTGTTTGGACCCAAATACTTGAATATAAGTTGTTGCTGTAAAGAGAGGATCTTTATTCAGGCTCTCTTTTGGTGAAATAATATTTCTTAGGTCAACTGAATTTGCATAAGTTTCGTGGTATTCGCTGCTAAAAGAATAATTTGGTTTAAGCTTTAACAGTTTGAGAATCTCCTGATTCAACGATTCATTAAGATCGATCAGAAATTCAAATTTTTTATCCGTATAAAAAGGTAAAAAGTCATCTTCGTAATATTCAAAAAACGGGGAACATCTGTAACAGGATTCCAAGCTTCTCCAATGCAGTTTTTGCCAGTCGTGGTCGTAAGAGATTTTAATATCTTTTACAGCTTGCCGGTGATTGCGTTTTACTAATGGGATGCTTAATGTTAATGGTCCGTTTGGCGAATAAATGTCACAGCGGCTTCTATAGGTTTGTTTTTGAAAATGCTCATGATGTTCGATGATGCATTCTTCATAATTTTTTAACTTGGAAAAATATTGAATAGGCGCTAGGTAAGCTGAAGAAAGTAATGCTAATTGGTTCATTTATTCGCTGGTATACTCGTTCTAAACTTTTGATTTTTTCTTTTGTAAAAATAAATTTTTATTTATAATCAGATTTTTTTTTGTTGTAAAATTTTCACCACTTAACAAGTGGGCTAGTCAATAGATTTAAACCATCTGTTACTACGAATGCTATTTCCACCATCCGTTTTATCGATGGACATTAATATAAGAACAGCTTTGCCTACAATATGGTCTTCCGGAACAAACCCCCAGAAACGAGAGTCAGCAGAGTTATGACGATTATCGCCCATCATAAAAAAGTAATTCATTTTAAAAGTATAATGTGTGGTGTATTTATTATTAATAAAAATAGAATCATTGCTGACACGAAGAACATTTTTTTCATAAACCTCAATGATCCTTTGGTAGAGTGGGAGAGAGTCCTTTGTCAATTTTACGGAATCGCCGGCTTTGGGAATATATATCGGACCGAAATGATCTACATTCCATAAAAAGTGTTCGCTTTCAGGAAACATATAATCATTGTATCCTCCTTTGCGGTCGAGCAATGGTTCAACAGATGTCACGTGAGGAAATTTTTTCATTTTCTGCACATTTTCGATATCTAAAGTGAACCAAAACTCACCTTTGTTTTGCATTCTGTCACCTTCTGTTATTCCAATTAATTTAAGAGAATCGTTATTGATAGAATCAACATCCGTTTTAATTTTGTAGTCGAATTGAAGTTTCTCTGCACGATCGTTAAATTTTCCATTTATATAAACTAAGCCATTGCGCACTTCTAATGTATCACCGGAAATTCCGACACATCTTTTAATATAAAAAGTGCGCTGATCAACGGGACGGTCATCCTCCATAGGCCAATTAAAAACCACCACATCATTGTGTTGGATAGTAGGTGTGCCGAAAAGTCGCACATAAGGTATCTTCAACCATTCCAGATAGGAATTAGTGTTTTCCGTGAATGGTAATCGTTGGTGTGCAAATGGAAATGAAATAGGAGTGATTGGAAGACGCGGACCGTAACTAAGTTTACTGACTAAAATATAATCACCTGTAAGCAGGGTCTTTTCCATCGAAGCAGAAGGAATAGTAAATGCTTCGAAAAAGAAGATCCTAAATAACAGGATTGCTAAAAAAGCAAAAATTATTGCTTTGATCCAATCTTTAATGGTTGATTTTTTTATCAAATTCTTTTCATTACGCTCTCTTCAATCATCTGAAGGATTGGTAATGCTATTTTTTTACGATTTTTGTTGCACGTTTTTTTCTAAAATAAACGAAAGCAACGATTCCTAATACAATAACAATAAAATGAACTAAGTAAGAGCGTGACAAGCCATCCGTACTAACGAAACAGAAAAAACGTTCCCATCTGAATCTTCCTTTTTTTGAATCCTCAGTAAACGATTTAACCAAGCCCACACTTCCTGATAATGGATTTTTTTCTGGATCTTTTATGCTAAGCCAAACAAAAACAGGTTTTCCAACAATATGGTCTTCCGGAACAACTCCCCAATAGCGTGAATCTGCTGAGTTTTGGCGGTTGTCACCCATCATGAAATAATAATTCATTTTAAAAGTATAGGACTTTGTTTCTATTCCATTGATAAAAATTTTATCTTTTTTAATTTCTAATTTGTTCAGTTCATAATTCTCAATGATGCGATTATATAATTTTATGTTAGTTGTATCAAGATTCACTGTTGCATTTTCTTTTGGAATAACAAAAGGTCCAAAATTGTCATTGTTCCATTTGATAGCAGGCGAATGAGGGAATATTCTTTCTTGGTATTCTCCTTTTGGAGTAATTTCTTTTACAACTGAAATCACATTTTGTATCTTCTTTATTTGTTCAACGGTAGATAGAGGCATGTTCAATAAATAGTCGATCGTATCACCGGTAATACCGATTACGCCCATCTCATCAACATAAATATCATATTTGTCCAAAATACGGACATTCGGTACCGTTCTTCTGCTTTGTTGGTCGTATTCTCCGAAAATAAAACCGATGGTCTTTACAAAGTAGTGGTATTGTGCGTGCTCAGGTGTAACAACATGTTTGTCGTTGATGTATACTTCGGCATTTTTAATTTCCAGTTTATCACCTGCGATGGCCACACAACGTTTAACATAATTTTCACGTTTATCAACGGGGCGAGCAACAACGTCTCCTATAGGCTGAAACATACCTTCTCCAACCTCTATCCGTGCATCCGGTTTATTATAAAGACTCGAAACATGATTGTCCCTGCAAATTTGATAATAACTTTGATTTTGATAATTCAATGCCACCGTATCACCATCAGGATAATTAAAAACGACAATGTCGTTGTTCTTAACATCACCAAATCCGGGTAAGCGGAAATAAGGCAATTTGAACCATTCTAAATATGATTTGGTAGCCTTTGTTCCAGGAAGAGTGTGGTGTACAAATGGAAATGAAAGAGGAGTGTTTGGGATCTTAGCTCCGTAACTTACTTTACTTACAAATAAATAATCACCTACCATCATCGATTTTTCAAGAGAAGAAGTAGGAATTGTAAATGCTTCGAAAAAGAATGTTCGGATCACGGTAGCTGCGATCACAGCAAAAACGATAGCTTCAGTCCATTCTCTTGCCATCGACGGTTTTAATTTGCTTTGGTCTTCAGGACCAACATATACCGTGTCTTTTTGAAAAGCAAGGTAGGGTAAATAGAAATATCCGAATAATAATGCGATTGTTTTGTCTTGAAAAGAACGTTTGTTGAATGATTTTGCAGTAAGCAAATACATTATCGCAACCATTAAAAAATTTATCCCGGGAGTAATTATTAGGAAGATCCACCACCAAGGCTTTTTTATCACTTTAAGCCAAACAATAAAATTATATGCCGGAATAAAAGCCTTCCATCCCTTTTCGCCTGCCATAGGAAATAGCTTCCAAAGTCCTATTATGGTTGTAATTGAAAAAAGTATGAGCAATAAATAAGAAGTATCCATAAATGCGTTCCGGTTTTGTGAGTTTAATTTTAATTTATAGTTATGAGTAACGAATCTCTAACCTTTTATTGTTTTAAAAATGTTAATTAATGTGAATTGTTTAGCAGATCATCCATTCCGAAGATCCCTTTTTTGTTTTTAACCCATTCTGCAGCAATTACAGCTCCTAAAGCAAATCCCTTTCGGTTGTGTGCAATGTGAGTAATATTTATTTCATCCACAGCAGAACTGTAAGAAACGGTATGCGTACCGGGTACTTCATCTATTCGTTTTGAAAGTATGCCGAGTTCATTTTTGTTTTCAGTTACATCATTTACCCATTTGTTCTTTAAATCAATATTTTCAATTATTTGATTTGCTAATGAAATTGCAGTTCCACTGGGTGCATCCAATTTATGAATATGGTGAATCTCTTCTATTGAAACAGAATAATCAGGATAGGCATTCATCAGTTTTGCTAGAGATTCATTTATTTTTAAAAATAAATTTACGCCAATACTGTAGTTAGAAGAATAAAATAAAGTCTGATTATTTTTAATGCAATTTTGTTTTACATCAGCCAATTCTTTTTGCCATCCAGTTGTTCCCACAACCACAGGAACATTTGCTTCAAAACATTTGTAAATATTTTTTATAACAGCTTCAGGAGTACTAAATTCAATGGCTACATCGGCTTGTTGAAGTTCTTCTGTTGTAAAAGAAGACGCATTTGAAATATCCACTTTCAAAACAATAGAGTGTCCTCGGGCGACAGCAATTTGCTCGATCTCTTTCCCCATTTTTCCATATCCGATAAGTGCGATCTTCATAATTTTTAAATTCTAAAACTAAATATTTTTTTTCATCTTGATGGAATAAGAGAGATCTTTAAAAACGAATATTTTTTCTCTTTCCTTCTTTGAATGTCAAACTAAAGTTAATTCCTGTTGTGTATTTGTTAGCGGCTATTGTGTTAATCAATGCCGGCTGTATTTTTAAAGACAGATCATCACTCACATCAAAAGTAAACAAATGTGCATCAACACTTGCATCAATTATGTTAAAAGCATACAAGGCTGCAAAACCTATTACAGTTAGATCGCGGTAGCGATGATAATATTTTTGCAAGGTATTCAGATTATCATCACTGTAAACACCAACATAATTATCAACTGTTGTAGGGTCCGCATCGATACGGTATTTATAGGCATTACGGTATTTTAAATAATGCGATTGGTTAAATTGAAATGAATAGATCAATCCAGCTGTACCTGCATAAATGATAGGTACTTTCCAATATTTTTTATTGTACACCTGTCCGGCACCGGGTAAAACTGCAGATAAAAAGGTAGCCTTTTTTGGAGAATGATAGTTACTGATTTTTGTTTTTACAACTGAAAGGGTATCGTTTTTTAATGAATCATTTTTGATAATAGTAACAGTACTATCCTTTATCTGAGCAGTAAGGGATGGCGTAAAAAAAAGCAAAAAGGTTATTCCAATAAAAGATTGAAATAACCTGCTTGTGATACAGTTATGAAGGCTTAGTTTAGGCATCCAAAAGGTCCAAAATACGTTTCAAGTCATTGTCCGATTTAAATGGGATAACAATTTTTCCTTTGCCGTTCGATTCTTTACTGATCTGTACTTTGGTGTTGAATACTGCCCTCAGATCTTCAACTAAAGTTTGTTGCTCAACAGATAAAACAGCTTTTGTAGATTTTTTTTCTGATTCGGATTTTCCTGTTTTTGTTGTGATATCTGTTTTTACACCACGAGCAAGATCTTCAACATCGCGAATAGCCAT
>JAPLDC010000024.1 GCA_026391935.1 Bacteroidota bacterium
TGAAATGCCTGTTTATTTAAATGAATTGAATCAATTTATCGAGAATAAAGATTGGGCAAAAGTTAGTAAACAAGCGCATAAAATGAAAAGTCCGATCGCATTGGTGGGAGCTGATAAATTAAAACAATTATTCGATAAGATTGAATCAGATTCACTTTCAGAAGAAAAAAGAGTTGAATTAGCTGCTATATTTGATGAAACGAGGGCAATAACGATCAAAACAATTGAAGAGATTGAAAAAGAGTTAAATTTATTGTGACCAAACTATCTTCTGTAATACTTTTTTTTAACAATTATTTTTCTGTACTTTGCTTATCGAAATAATAATTAATGATCAATCGCTATATTTTTCTGTTTATCATTCCATTTGCTTTTGTTTCTTGTAAACGCGAAACCGTTTTTACAGAAGTAAAAGTAAATAATAGGTATTCTATGTTGGTTCCGGATTATCTTCAACCATGTACTGATCTGCACAAAGATGCATCTTTGCAATATCAAAATATTGAAAAAGATGTATATGCCATGGTGATTGATGAAAAAAAGAAAACCATGCAAGATTATAGTCTTGATTATGATATCGACACTTATTTCAACAATATTGCTTCACAAGGATTTGCGGAAAACATCAAGGACGGGAAAGTAGGTATTCCTGGGCGCCAAGAAATAAACGGACACAAAGCATTGATAGCGGAGGTTACCGGGAAAATAGAAAACAACGACGTTTATTATAAATTAGCATTGGTTGAAACGCCTTATGAATTCTACCAAATATTGATCTGGACGCGTGCGCAGAATAAAAAAGATCTTGAACCAGATATCATTAAAATGATAGAATCCTTTAAGGAACTTCCTCATTCTGAAGATGAGCTTCCCGCTCCGAAATCAAAAGACAGTGTAGTAGTAACACCAGCCTGGTAAGAATTTTTACTATACAGTTTTTTTTATAACTCATTCCTTATAAACCCTTTTAAACATTGCTGCTTAGATTATCCTAATCATTTAAAGGATTATTCATAATCATTGCTTCCTTTTTCAAAATATTTTATTTATGTTTGTTTATGCTATAAAAGTTATGAAAATAATTTTTATCAATCTTCGCTCAATGAAACAAACCTTCGGATATATAAGCCTTTTTATTTTTTGTTTCCTCTTTTCATTTTGGTTGCCAGCTCAAGAAAAAGCACCCGTTTGGGTAAAAAAATCAGATTTTAAAGGCGGTAAAATAATAGGTGCTGTTTCGTTTTCTGTAGGCGACAGAATTATTGTTTGTTTAGGAACAGATGGCACATCCCTAAAAAAAGAATGCTGGGAATATGATCCGGATACTGATGAATGGAGTAAAAAAGCTGATTTCCCTGGCGAACTACGAATGAATGCTGTCGTTTTCACGATTGGAGACAAAGCATATGTTGGCACCGGACTTAACGATACCAAAGGCAATAACGAAGGGAAAAAAGATTTCTGGGAATACAATTCAACAACAAATGTTTGGACACCAAAAGCTGATCTCCCTGGAGAAGGAAGATACGGAGCTATTGGATTTTCTATTGCGGATAAAGGATATGTCGCATTAGGTGCAGCAAACAATAAGCTCAAATTTTGTACTGATCTCTGGGAATACAATCCCGCGAATAATCAATGGACAAAAAAAGCAGATTTTCCCGATAAAGGAAGGGATGAAGCAACCGTATTTGTTATTGGCTCAAGCGCCTATGTTGTTGGTGGAGGAATGTCAGGAGAAATAGGTGTAAGCAACAAAAGTATTTGGGAATATAATGCACCGAAAGACAAATGGCAAAAGGGTACCGACTTTCCCGGTCCTGCAAGAATTGGCGCAACAGCATTTTCTATCAATAAAAAAGGATATATATGTTCAGGATACAATGGTGTCATAAAATATTATTCCGATCTATGGGAATACGACCCGAAAACAAAATCTTGGAATCAATTGCCTGATGTATCATTTGAACCCCGATATCACGCATTATCTTTTATCTATGACAACACAATATATATCGGAACAGGTATTTCCAAAAAACAATTCTTAAGCGGAGGCGGAAGTAGCGATCTTTGGAGTCTGAAGTTTAAAGCGAATAATTTTACCGACTATAAAGCAAAGTTACTTTATGAAGATAAAAACAAAAAATTGCCTTTAGGGCAACAAGGTGTTTCGTTGATCGGAGATGAGAAAAAGATCATCCAAACTACAACCACCGACAATAGTGGTTTATTCGCTTTCAATGAGGTTGACATGTCGGGGAACTATCAATTAGTATTAGACAAAAATGACAAGATCCCAGCAAATGCGATTGTTTCCATCGCTAAACCAAATGGGAAAATTATTCAGAACCTTGAAAAAAATACAGAAGGGAAATTTACATATGAAATACCTAAGTTAGATGAAATTGAAGAAGACGATTCGTATTTCAACCTTCAATATTTTAATAAATCTACTGATAAAGAAATTACGTTGACAGCTAATGTATATTATCCAGCTGGCTCTGCAGAGTTATCGAAAGAGGCACAAAATGTTATCTATCAGGTTATCGTATCGCTCAATCAATATCCAAATTTGAACGTATTTATTTCAGCTCATACAGATTCACGAGGTGACGATACTTCTAATTTACTATTATCAGAAAAGAGAGCTAAAGCTGCTGTAGATTATATGATAGCCAATGGCATTGATGCAAAAAGAGTAAGCGGGAAAGGATATGGCGAGACAATGATATTAAATAAATGCAAAAATGGAATTGATTGCTCAGAAGAAGAACATAAAGTAAACAGGAGAACAGAATTTAAATTTATTAAACAAGATTAATACATTCTTCATTTTTCATCCTTTATTATTGTCAATGAAAAAAAATCTCACAAGTATACTTTTTATTTTCACCCTGCTCCTTTTCTCTCCACTCGTCCGTTCTCAGACAACTACTGAAGGTAAGAACACTTTAGAGTTTATGATAAAACAATTCAATCAGGGAAATTTAGATTCTGCCTTTTTCATTTCTGAAGACCATATCAATGACACCGAATTAAAAAACAATCCGAAATTTTGGTTTTACGGGGGATTGATCAATAAAGAGATGTATAAAAAACATGAGAAGGGAAATGCTAGATCCGTGCATAGAGAAAGAGCTTCTCAATCTTTTCAAAAATCAATGAGCCTCGAAACAGATCCTGATCTCTTGATCGACATCACTAAAAATTTAAAATATATTGCAAGTACTTAGTATAATGATGCGCTCCATTTGCTCAAAGAAGGGAAAACAACAATTCAACTAAGTGTCCAATGTTTCGATGAATACATTGATCTGATGAAGCAGGCTGATGAAAATTTTAATTTCAAACAAAAAGAATTAGAATTTTCTTTGGCACTTGGATCTGCCTATGCTAATATTTATGAGAATGATGCGTCAAAAAAAGCCAATGAATATTATGATCTTGCAAAAAGATGTTACAACAAAGTATTAGACCTCGACCCTACACAATCTTCTGCCCGCTACAATTTGGTAGTGCTTGAAACAAAGTATAAAACAAAACAAGAAGATCTTTTAAAAGAGGAATCTAAAAAGAAAGACCTTGAAATCATTTCGCTTAATGCGATCAAAGAATTATCCGACATAAAACTTCATGAAAGTCAATTAAAGGAAGAAGCAAAAAAGAAAGAATTGATCATCGTAAAAAATGAGCGAGAAAACAGTGAGATGAGAATGCGTGCCGAACAGGAAAGAAAAGATGTTATTGCTCAGAAAGAAAAACAAAAACAAAGAACTGTTTTAGTATCGGTACTCATCGGCTTTTTGATTGTTATCATCTTTGCAGCGCTTGTCCTTAAAAATGCACGTCAAAAAGAAAAACTGAATAGAGAATTAGAGAGAAAGAACAAGGTCATCGAGATCAAGAACAGAGAATTGGCTACCTTATCTTTTGCAGTTAGTAAATCAACAAACAATTTAATGATCTTTAATGCCGAGATGGAATTGGTTTGGGCTAATAACACTTTTTTAGATATCAACGGAATAACATTAGATGAATACAAAAAAGAAAAGGGAAAAACATTATTCGAATTAAGCACACATCCTGATATTAAAAATTTACTTGCCGAATGTATCAGTAAAAAAATGGGTACTTCTTACGAATCTGAAAACATCACTAAAAACATGGGCAGACGATGGTTTCAATCCATCCTATCTCTTATATTTGACGAAAATGATCAACTCCAGAATTTGTTGGTGATAGACTCTGACATTACTACGATAAAGCAGATCGAAGAAGAACTAAGGCAAAAAAATAAAGATATCACAGACAGTATTCATTATGCTAAAAGGATACAACAATCTATTTTACCTTCGACTCATAAAATAAAAGAACTACTGCCCGATTCATTTATTTTTTACCAACCAAAAGACATCGTAAGTGGCGATTTTTATTGGATGGAAGGGATCGAAAATAATTCTAAAATAATTGTTACAGCTGTAGATTGTACAGGACACGGTGTACCTGGTGCTTTGCTCACTATTATTGGTAACGATCTTTTAAATCATATTGTGAATGAATTAAAGATCACAAAGCCCAGCGAAATTCTCAGAGAAATGAATGCAGGTATTATCAACCGTTTTTCATTAATTGAAGATTCATCCTCCAGAGAAGGAATGGATATGTCGTTGATCACTATTGATAAAAGTGCTGAAAACATTAACATCAAATTTTCCGGAGCATACAACTCTTTATTTTTCATTCGAGAAAATGAATTATTTGTTTTGGATGCGATGCGACAACACATAGGAAGCATCCCGCGTGAGCAAAGACATGAAATATCTGAACATCAATTTGAAGTAAAAAAGGGTGATATGGTTTATATCTTTTCCGATGGTTATGCCGATCAGCTAAATGGCAGTACTGGTAAAAAATTCATGAAAGGTAAATTTAAAGAGCTCTTACTCGACATACACCGAAAACCTATGTCAGAGCAAAAAAAGATATTAGAAAAAACACATCACGAATGGAGAGGCAATACTTTTCAAACAGATGACATGTTAGTAATGGGATTTCAATTTTAATTTAAAAAATAAATAACAATGGAAAAACTTTTAATAAACAGCACCGAAACAACTCCACTTGTAAGTTTCGATCCTGATAACGGATTGCTGGAGATCGAAGGAAGATTGATTCCTGAAGATGTAGGAGATTTTTTTGCACCTATTTTTGTTTGGCTGGAAAATTATTTACCAGAAAACAATAAACCTATTTTGGTGCGATTCTGTTTGTTTTATTACAACACCAGTTCTTCAAAGCGCATCTTTAATATTATGAGAAAATTTGACGCTTTATATTTAAAAGGTATAGACTTAAAGATCCGATGGGAATATGAAGAAGGAGATGAAGATACCGTTCAAGAAGGGGAAGACTATAAGACTTTTTTGAAAGTTCCTTTTGAAATAGTTAAAGTGTAATTTATTTATTCTTTTGCTATGAATTATTTTGTGACGGGATAACTATTGCACTTTCCAGCATTTTGTTAATGCGAATCAGCCTCATTAAAAACTCAAATCGCTCAGAATAATTTTTTTCCAAGGAAGATTTTACCTTCGTATTCGGGTTTTTATATACTACTTTTTGAATGGACATTATTTGTGAATTTTCATTACTTCAAATATAATCAATTTATAGAAATTATTTCTTCAAACTAATCATCAACTCATCCAACTGCGCTTGCGCAATCGGGGAAGGTGAATCGATCATTACATCACGACCGGAATTATTTTTAGGGAATGCTATAAAATCACGGATGGATTCTGAACCACCGAACAAAGAACATAAACTGGAGAATAAAAAGCAAGGGTTTTGTAATTTTTTAAATATTTTAATTACTTCATTTCTACAATTTTCCGCATTATCGTTTTTCCATCAATAGTAAATTTCACAAAATAAACTCCGGCTTCATATCCATTTTCTTTTGCAGAGAATAAAAATTTATAATCGCCCGCATTTTGGCTATCATTTATAATTGTTTTCACCATTTGTCCCAAAGCAGTATATACTTCAATACTCACATCCGATTTCTCTTTTAATGAATATGAAATAGATGCTTGTCCGGAATAAGGATTTGGAAAAATAGAAATAAAATTTAAATTACTTAATTCAGCTATTCCTGAAATCGTAATTGGAATCGTAATTGGTAATGGATAAAAAAATAAGTTGTTTCCAACCGAATCATTAGCTTGATAATAAGAGAAAGAAAAATTCATTGTGGAAGAAGAAGTGATTGCTGTACTTGTTTGAAATTTGAATGTCGCAATTTTTCCATAACCATTGGCATTCATATGATTAATTCGTGTTTCCGCACCAAAGGCAGTATTGCTTGGTGCATCGACTTTGAAAATTTTTATAGCATCTGTACCAGATGTTGCAAACCAACTAGGAGAATACGTCAAACTTTCTGTTCCACTTTGAACAAGTGATGCATCATAATTAATATTGAAAGCGAGGCCATAAAGATTTATTACCGGCAAAGCCGATGTTCCAGCCATTACATCAACATTCACCCAATCACCAGGTAAATAAGACGAGCCACTTGTTTGAAAATAAAGATCCGGATTTGTACTTCTTGCATCATTCACATTTGGTGCAAATGCATGAACAGATGAAAAATTTAAATTCACAGCCAACGTATCATTGCTATCGATTATTCCATCACCGTTACAATCTACATGTTTGATATCTTGTCCACTTGGTTGTGCTGTTACCCAATCTGTTGAAGGCCACGCTTGCCATACATTACTTATTCCACCAGGACGAGACAATCCTGTTTGACCGTAATAAATTCCTATTGGAAGAAGATCTGTATTATCTACTAAGCCATCATTGTTTGCATCACCTGGCCATGTGTCGCAATCGAGTTGCTGCACAATACTTATTGAGGAGGAGGTATCTACGCAACCAAATGTATTTGTAGCTACCAACGAAATTAAACTTGAAGCAAATATTGTTAAAGAAGTATCTGTTATTCCAGTTGAAATACCATTCTGCAGCCACAAATACATTTCGGTAGTATCATTTAAAGTAGTAAGGATAATAGAATCTCCCGCACAGAGGAATGGGGCTACACTGTTTGTGAAGATAGCATTCGGAATAGCGAAAACATAAGATGTGGTATAAGTAGATGTATCAGTACATCCAACCGAATCTGTACTTATTAAATTGTATACTCCAGCAGTTGAAACACTTAATAAGGTATCTGTCATCCCTGGAATATTTATTCCGTTCATCTGCCACTGATAAGACAATCCTGAAATACTATCTGCTGTTAATTCCACCAAACTTCCTGCACAAATGGCAATACTATCTGTCGAAGAAAGCGGAATGGTATAATCAGGAACAACGTAAATAGATTGAGGAGCAGAAGTGATGCTGCAGCCGGATGAATTTTGAGAAATCACTTCATAATTACCAGTTGCTGAAGCAACATAAAAAGTATCAATTGCAGCACTCACAGGCACACCCTGATAAATCCAGTGATAGGTTTGTAAAGAATCTGCGATAAAAGAAAGTGCATCATTTCCTCCGGCACAAAAAGCCGTTGGTCCCAGAGAAGTAATCACTGCCGCTACCCCCAAACCATCCACTTGCAAAAGAGCTGAATTGGTTGTATCAAGATCCGTCCCGCAGGCATCAGAAAAAATACATCGGTAATAAAAAGTATTCAGTGAAGGATCAGTAACTATAGTGAGGGTCGACGACTGTGCACCCAAATGAATTGCATCATCTAAAACATCCGACCACATTGTTCCATTGTTTTCCTGCCATTGAAAATAAACTCCTGGAGTAATCACAGAAGTCTTAAATTGAACGGTATCTAAAGAACAGGAATTTACAGAAACCAGCTCAGAGTATGAAGGCACTAGATCACCGAATTTATGAAAATAGTTAAACGCTCCCCAGCAATCAGAAGAGTAACTGGAATTATCTTTCATTACCGTCAAGCATCTTTCATCGTTGTTATAAACATTCCTTGTATAATTCTGAGCGCCCATTCTTACCCATGTTGAGCCGTCAAAACTTACCACGTTGGCTGCTTTCTGAATATAATCACCAAACAGAACAATTAATTTTCCATTTGAATCAATCTTAAGATTTGGATAAGCCGCTCCACTCACGCAGAAACTGGATAAATTAGAACCTACCACATCCCATGTGGTTCCATTGAATTTCTTCACGACTAATTGATGTCCCAAATTAATGTCGCAATAAGCCACATAAACTGTATCATGAAAAGACGCGATTGAATACCCCGGATCAACATTCAGCGCTAGCAAGCCACCATGATTTTGCCAGCTCGTTCCATTGAACTTCCTGACAAATAAATTCGAGGAACCGAGAGGTGAACTCTTCATTGCGACATAAACATTTCCTGCATCTGACACTTCCATTTTTGGATCTGGCACACCGGAAGAAGTAGTGCTTACTGAGGTTCCGCCCAACACACTCCAATTCGTGCCGTCAAAATTATACACAAATGCCTTTACACCGGCACTGAGGTCCATCATACAAACGAGGGGTTGCTGCATGGCATCAATTTCGAGCTCCGAAATACCGGATGCGCTTCCTGATCCCATACCCGGTGTCCCCACGTATTGCCATGAAGTGCCATTAAATTTCATTACTGAAATTTTGGCTGGACTGATTGTATAATCCGAAAAAGAAACGTAAGGAATGTTCATCGAATCAATAGCGATTGTAGGAAATTCAGCTACACCTGGAGTAAACCCTTCCACTCCCACAGTTGCCCAAGAATTAGCAACCCGTTTTTTTACAGTTATTTTTTGTCCGTTGGGATCATCGTAATAAGCCGTATACAAAACACTATTTGTGTCTCCAGTCACGAAAGCTTGAGACTCCGAAGTATGGATTCCTTTTTCATCATAGGCAGTCCAGGTCAAGCCATCAAATCTTCTTACGTTTACCGTATTAGAACTGAAAGCTTTCCCCTCATATACGATCACCGGCGCATTGCTCGTATCTATTGCGATGTAACCATCAATTCCATTCGTTCCAAGAATGTCGATACCTAATTGATTCCAGGCAATACCATTATACTGAAACACTTTGTTGTAAACTAACCCGGGCGTGGATGTATAATCAGCAACAAATAATGTAAGCCGTTGGAGACTATCCAAAACAAGATCCGTGCTCATAATAAAACTGGTTGTAGCACAGATTGTCCCTCCCACCAAATTCCAGTTTACTCCGTCAAATTTTTTAACATACACTTGATGAACGGGATCGGGCACTGAGCTGATGTAAGTAATCACAGGAAAACCATCGTTGCCAATTACAAGTTTAGGGTCACTGCCTTTACCTAAATTCCAGGTACTATTCCAATCCGTACCATTATACATGGAAACGATGACGCTATCCATTGTGTAACGATAAGCAATCCAAGGGGTTCCACTAGAAGAAAAAGCGAACACCGGCTTTTGAGCAGGCAAAGAAAACTCGGGGCTGCCCACGTACTGCCAGTTATAGCCATCAAATTTTTTAACGGAGATTTTATAAGATGTCCGGTCGCAATAAGCAGCATAAAGATCGCTACCAAATACTGCAGGAGCCATTTCGCCCACATTGTCAGGCTCTGTTCCAGGCAAACCAATCTTGTCCCAGGCATTGCTGACAAATTTGTAGGCCATCAGCTTAAAGCCGTAACTATAACATAAATAAGGCGTGTGGTCCGACGCAGCAACCCCCTTTATATTTTCTGGCCAGAAAAATGGATTCGTGTGGTCGATCTTATCCGCTGTAAACCAAGAGCCATTGATATTCTTTCTAAGTTGAATTGATTTATCGTTTGCTAAAACCATAAAATAGGGATGATTGTTCTCATCAATTCCAAGTGCATTAAATCCACCGAAGCCGATGGTCACTTCCGGCTGTGTCCATTCACTTGGACCAACTTCCTGCCAACTACACTGAGCATTAACATTATTAAGTATGAATAAAAATATAATGCAACAGGTAATTTGAATATTTTTCATTTAGCCATGATTGGGAACATATAAATATACACAACTCCAACTATAAAGCAGGGGGTTTTCTATTATACTCTTCGTAAATCTATTTCTTCAAACTAATCATCAGCTCATCTAACTGCGCTTGTGCGATTGGTGAAGGTGAATCGATCATTACATCACGACCGGAATTATTTTTAGGGAATGCTATAAAATCACGGATGGATTCTGAACCACCGAACAAAGAACATAAACGATCAAAACCAAATGCTAATCCACCATGTGGAGGCGCACCGAATTCAAATGCACTCATTAAAAATCCGAATTGAGCTTGTGCTTCTTCTTTTGTGAATCCAAGCAAATCAAATATTTGTGACTGCAAAGGTTTATTATGAATACGGATAGAACCACCGCCTATCTCAACTCCGTTAATGACCATGTCATATGCATTCGCACGCACCGCTCCCGGATTTGAATTCAACAAATGAATGTCTTCCGGTTTCGGAGATGTGAACGGGTGATGCATTGCAAAATATCGGTTTTCTTCAGCATTATATTCTAGCATCGGGAAATCGATCACCCAATGACAAGCGAATTTATTTTTATCACGAAGACCTAAACGCGTTCCCATTTCTAAACGTAATTCAGATAATGCTTTCCGTGCTTTGTTTTCTTCTCCGGCAATCAACATCATCAAGTCGCCGGGCTGAGCATTAAAAGCAACAACCCATTTTTTTAATTCTTCTTCATTGTAAAATTTATCTACCGAAGATTTTATTGTACCATCTGCATTGTAACGTGCATAAATTAATCCTGTTGCACCAATCTGCGGACGCTTCACAAATTCGGTCAACTCATCCATTTGTTTACGCGTATAATCAGCTGCACCTTTTGCACAAATACCAACAACTAAACCGGCATCATCAAATACTTTAAAATCCTTGCCTGAAACTAAATCCACATCCCCCGTCATGCGGACACCCCCTTCCAAGGGGGACTTCAATTCCACAAATTTCATTTCGAAGCGAATATCCGGTTTATCATTTCCGTAAAACTTCATCGCATCAGCATACGTCATACGGGTAAGTGTAGGAATATCAATATTCTTAACAGTTTTAAATAAATGACGAACCAATCCTTCGAAGGTATTTAAAATATCTTCCTGCTCTACAAAGGCCATTTCACAATCTATCTGCGTAAACTCGGGCTGACGGTCGGCACGAAGATCTTCATCGCGGAAACATTTCACAATTTGATAATAGCGATCAAAACCACCTACCATCAATAATTGTTTGAAGGTTTGCGGTGATTGCGGCAAGGCATAAAACTCACCCGGATTCATTCGTGATGGCACAACAAAATCGCGGGCACCTTCAGGAGTAGATTTTATTAAAACAGGTGTTTCAACTTCCAAGAAATTTAATTTATCTAAAAAGTTCCGTGTTTCAATCGCCATGCGGTGACGGAGCTCTATATTTTTACGAACCGGATTTCTTCTCAGATCCAGATAACGGTATTTCATTCTGATATCATCGCCACCATCTGTTTCATCTTCAATAGTAAATGGAGGAGTAATAGCAGCATTTAAAACAACAATTTTATCGGGATAAATTTCAATATCACCCGTTTCAATTTTATCACTTTTAGAATACCGCTCCGTCACTTTCCCTGTAACAGAGATTACAAATTCGCGTCCCAAGGTACGGGCAATATCCACAAGCTCTTTGGAAGCATTGTCGGTTTCGATGGTAATTTGAGTGATGCCATAGCGGTCGCGCAAATCGATCCATAATAAGGAACCTTTATCTCTGACACCTTGCACCCATCCGCTGATGGTAACAGTTTGTCCGACATTTGAAATTCGTAATTCTCCGCAAGTATGTGATCGTAACATTTTTATAGATATTAGATTTTGATATCAGATCTTAGGCCGTTGTAGTCTAAATCTTTTCTCTTAATAATTAAAATACTGAATGCGAATTTACTAAAAATAAAGCTTCGTAGGAGTGTAAAAATTTGACTCAGGAACATTATCTTTACCTCATGGAATTAACTGTATTTAGTGACGAATCATTCATGAAGGAAGCCTTAAAAGAGGCCCAAAAAGCTTTTGAGGCAGACGAGGTGCCGGTAGGTGCCATCGTAGTTTGCCAAAATAAAATTATTGCCCGTGCGCATAATTTGACGGAGCGCTTAAATGACGTTACGGCACATGCAGAAATGCAAGCTATCACTTCAGCAGCTAATTTTTTGAATGGAAAATATTTAAACGAATGCACTCTTTATGTTACGCTTGAACCTTGTGTGATGTGTGCAGGTGCAATCTTCTGGTCGCAATTAGGGAAACTGGTATATGGTGCACCGGATACAAAACGGGGATTTAATTTGTTAAACAATAACAAAGTGCTTCATCCAAAAACGATGGTTGTTTCAAACGTTTTGGCGGAGGAAAGTACAACACTTCTCAAAACATTTTTTCAAAAAAAACGCTAACTTTTTAGTCAGCGTTTTATATTTTATTTTGGTCCGTCAGTGATCTTCTTATCCTTTGCAGGAGTTTTTCCCGGAGGATAAATGTGTTCTGGTTTTTCTTCCACCTTTATTACTTCAGAGGTTTTCTCTTTTGCTGCCAGCGGATTTCCATCAGCATCCAATTCAATCACATCGTAACCAAGTTTAAGCAGACCATCAAACACTTTTGCTTTATCGCCAACTACCAGAATTGCCATATTGTTATAAGGCAGTTGCTTTTTGGCCAATGCGTTTATCTCCGCTTTTGTGATCCCTTTAAGAATTAAATTTTGTTTATCAGTAAAGTTCTTCTCCAAATTAAAATCCATGATTCGTTTTACAAATCCTGCTTTTTGAGAAGCCGTTTCGTACTTCAACGCTTCACTTTGTCCCATTGAATTTTTTGTAAAACTCAACTCTTCATCTGTTATTCCTTTGTCGGCAAAAAGTTTTATCTCCTTCAAAAATTCAACTACTGAACTATCGGTCGCATTGCCTCTCACTCCGGCACTTGCAGTATAAGGACCAACAAATTGATTTCCTGAAAAACCGGAACGTGCTCCATATGTGAAACCGTGTGCCTCCCGTAAATTTAAATTAATGCGACTGTTAAAAGCACCACCCAAGGTATAGTTCATTATTCCTGATTTGTAATATTCTCCGGTAGCATCATAAGGTAAAGCCATATATCCGATACGGATCTCAGATTGCGGAGCTTTATCCTTATTCACAAAATAGATCTTTGTTTTATCAATCGATGGAAGCTTTGCTTCAGCAGGATGAACAACTTTATTTCCTTTCCAGGTTTTCAGGAAATTTATTTTGGGAATAATTTCTTCCTGAGTAACATCTCCAACGATCACTAAAGAGGCAACACTTGGAGAAATATTATCCGCATAATATTTCTTCACATCATCCAAAGTCAGAGCACTCACAGTTTCTTTTGTACCCAATGTAGGAATACTCATTATATGGTCGTTGCCATATAATAATTTCGCGAAAACATTATTTGCAATGGTAGTAGCTTGTGTTGCTTGATTAGCAATGGCTTCCAAACGTTGTTTTTTTATTCGTTCAAATTCATCTTTGTCAAATCTTGGATGAAACAGCATTTCCTCTGCAATAGCAAGAGTAGCATCAATATTTTTTGTCAAGGAAGATATATACATTACCATATCCTGACCGTTATTACCAATGCTTACACTGCTTCCCAACAATTCCAGTTTTTCACCAATTTCTTCAGCAGTATATTTAACAGTGGATTCGTTCATCACACTGGTAAGCAAATTTGAGATCCCTGCCTGCTCTTTTTTCTCATAACGGTGTCCGGATTCAATATTTAATTGCAAGGTGATACTTGGCACTTCATCACTTTTTGCACCGATTATCTTCAAGCCATTATCGAGATTTTGTGTCCAATAAGCAGGCGCTTTCACAACAGGGTTAGGACCTGCAGCAGGTTTCTTATTTCTATCGAAATTATCTTTCGCTTTATTGTAAACCAAATTTTTGTATTCAGCAGCCTCAGGAGCATTTACATTGCGCGGCTCGGGAACATAATTATCAGCCTTCGCAATTATTCCGGATTTTCCTTTCGGAAAAACACTTAGGATAACAGCATATTTATTTTTGATATATTTATTATAAACACGCATCACATCTTCTTTTGTTACTTTATTGTAACGCTCCATTTCTTTAGTAATATAATTAGGGTTACCGGTAAATGTTTGATTAGATGCCAACATTCTTCCTTTACCCTGAACACTGGAAAGAGAATTAATCATTTGTGCTTCAAAGCCCGCTTTAAATTTCTTGATATCATCTTCTGTAACACCACGCTTTTCAAATTCGATCAAGGAATACCTTACCAATGAATCCATTTGAGCCAATGTTTTATCCGGGAAAGTACGGATAGAAATATTAAAACTTCCCGCTAATTCATCTGAAGAGTGGTACACATCAGCCGCCTGAGCCATTTGTGCTTTTACAAAATTTTGATAAAAAACAGATGATTTACTTCCTCCCATCACATCGCCTAAAACATCTAAGGCAGCTTCATCTTCCGTGTGAGCAGCAACAGTAGGAAAAGTGAACGCTAACATAGGAGCACGAATATTGTCTTCATAGGAAATGTATCTGTCCTTATCTAAAACAACATCAGGAAAAGATTGCGGTTTCACCTCTGGTCCGGGAACAATCGGTCCAAAATATTTTTCTGCAAGCTTTACCACATCGGCAGCTTTAACATCGCCGGAAACGGTAAGCGTTGCATTGTTAGGACCATACCAACGCATAAAAAATTTCTTCAGATCATTCACATCCACACGATTCAGATCTTCGATATAACCAATCGTCAACCATGAATAGGGGTGGTTATTGGGATATAAAGCAGCACATGTTTTTTCTCTTGCTAAACCATAAGGACGATTATCATAATTTTGTCCGCGTTCATTTTTAACAGTGGCACGTTGCACCTCAAATTTTTTCTGCGTCACAGAGTCCAATAAAAACCCCATCCTGTCCGATTCGAGCCACATTGCTATTTCCAACTGGTTGGAAGGCAATACTTCAAAATAATTTGTTCGATCTAAATTTGTGGTACCATTCAAAGTTCCACCGGCTTCACTAACAATTTTAAAATGTTGTTCATCACCCACATGTTCAGAACCTTGAAACATCATGTGTTCGAAAAAATGTGCAAAACCGGAACGACCTTCTTGTTCGCGCGCAGATCCAACATGGTACGTAACATCCAAATAAACAATAGGATCAGAATGATCTTCATGAACCAAAACAGTTAAGCCATTGGCGAGTTTATATTTTTCGTAAGAAATAACCAATTCATTTCCTTTGCGCTCTACTTTTTCAATAAGTTTGGTTTGGGCGGATGAATTAGTAAGTCCTGCAATCATTAATAATGAAAGAAGAATTTCGAATTTTATTTTCATGTTTATTGGATTTTTTTTTGCAAAACAAATATATTCAATTTCAGGACTCTTTGCTAATAATAAAACAAGAAAACAAAGGGCTATTTTATCTTAATTAATGGGCAAAACAAAAAGAAATCCAACCTAAAGGCTGCGAAATAATTTTCAACGAAATTATTGATTAAAAACCGCGTGATTATTAAAGGAGAAAACCTCAAAAAAAGCATGATTTTTAATCATTCCGTTAGTGAAATAGGAAACAATTCAGCCGATTTACGAGAAAGGATACGTGAGCACATTCCGAATAATATGCCACTCTACCCTTCGTCTTTATTGAGAAATAACATTCAAAAAATGTATTCTCTATTAATCTTTTAATTATTTCATATTATTCAAAAAAATAATTATTTTTGGAAGCTAACAAATATTAAAAAAAGTATATTTTAATATTATCAGTTAAAAAAATCTAAGTTTAATTGGAGACTAGAAACCAATCAAAAAACGGGGCGATAAGCAATGCCATTTTGCTGAAAAATCTAACAAACTAATATGAAAAAAAATTTACTCTCTTTGATCTGCGCACTTGCTTGCGCAATTTTAATTTTTTCTTGTGGGAAAGATGGAAAAACAGGTGATTGCTATATGTCTGTAAGTAAAGGTGGCAATTGCATCAGTAGCTATTGGGACGATAACTCCTGCCTCCCTTCTCCTTGTAATTACAATCAGAACTACGGACCTTGCACAAATGTATCCTCAGATGTACAACACTTTAATTACAATTTTTACTTCTGCAGTGGGAGTGGTTATACAGGAACCTACTCCATCGGATTTTCATTGGCTGATGGAACAAAGGGAGGTTTTCTTCACAGAGGAACTGATGGAGAAGACAAATATTTTACTGTCACCACAGGTACAGGAGGTTTAGAAACAACAGTGAGAAGGCCATCTGACAAAGATGCACCGGCATTAAATCCTGCATCATTCGTTTCAGCATTCGATACAACAAAAACAACTATCGACACCTATGTTAATTTTAAAAATTGCACTATGCATATAACCGGAAAAAAAGTTTGGAAAAAACCGGGAGAAGTTGTGAAATCAAAAATGGCAAACTAATTAATACCGATCAAATATATAAATGCGCCCACTCTAAATAAAAAAGAGGGGCGTATTTTATAATGACCGAAAAAATTATTTAAATTTTATTAGAAAAATAAAAAAATGAAAATGAATTTCAAAACAAGCCAAGCACTTCTTCTCTTTTTATCAATGACACTGTTGTTATCTTGCTCGATCGAAAAAAGACATTACATGAATGGATTCTATGTGAATGGGATCAAAAGAAATAACACAACCGTTAAAACAATTCCGAACAATCAAAATAGATTGACAGAAGCAAAAACAGTTGAGGACGAAACGTCATCTGCTTCAATTGACAATAGCATAATAATTCTTAAATCAGAAAACCACGATATATTTAATCAGCCTGTTATTGAGGGTTGCGACAATATTGTTTTAAAAAATGGTGATGAGATAAAGGGGAAAGTAACTGAAATTGGTTTGCAGGAAATCAAATATAAAAAATGTGATAATCTTGATGGTCCTTCCATTTCCATATTAAAGAGCGATGTTTTTATGATCAAATATGCGAATGGGACAAAAGATATTATTAATAAAATTGGCTCAAACAATGATAACAATAGTTCATCGCAGCAAACCGGAAATTCATCCGGAGGAAGCAATAAAACGGAAATTAAAAAAACGTATTATTCACCAGCTGAAGGTGGCGGATTAATGAGTGAATCTCCTTTAACTGATGGAAAATTAAACGGAGTATATAAAATGTATTATAAAAGCGGAACCATAATGACTGAAACTCCATATGTTGATAATATTGCAAATGGGGTCTCTAAAACGTATGGCGAAAATGGGAAGCTAATGAGTGAAGTTCCATTTGTAGATGGAAAAGTAAACGGAGATTCAAAAGTATACGGTGATAAAGGGCAGATAGTAGCACAGACAACTTATGTGAACGGTCAAGCTACAGGAAAAACTGTACTTCCTGAAGTTGATAAAATTAATAACGATGCAAAAATTTACAAAAAATGGTCGATCTTCAGAGTATTAAATTTGGTGTTTTTAATATTATGTATTGTAGTTTTTGCAATTGATGGATTCGCATTTAATTTTGCCTCAATTCCATTGTTCATTTTATGGGCAATCTTTTTTTGCTTCGCACTTCTATTTAAGATCTTGCACAAGAAATGGATAAAAAAACAGCTTGAAAACCAAAAGCAGTAAATACCTTATAAGTTTGAGGAATAGAATATAATTTATTTTACCAGCTTAATTAAAAATGAAGTCATCAGGAGAAATGCTCAACTGATGACTTCATTTTTCTATTTACAAATTAATCTTGTCCCTTTTACATTATTCGCTGTTACTAATCATTTAATCCTTTCCCTTTCAGAATTTGCGGTATACATTTTTCAATCCTTGAAACTCGAGTTTTGGATTGTTTGGGTGCAGAAAAATACAGATTGTATGCTCTTTGTCGTCCGGGAGTCAAAGCATGAAAAGCTATTTTCAAAGGAGGTACTTCAACAAATTTATTTTGAAACTCTTCCGGAAAAATAAGTTCTGTATTTTTTTTTATCTCCACTTTTAATCCGGAGTTTTCCACTTCAATGGCTTCATGAATATACGCTTTCAAGATCGGTTTCATTTCCACTATTTCCCGAACAGTGCGAAACCGTATTTGGCGACCCGCCTGTACATTCTTCGTTTGTTGGATAAGAATACCTTTACTATCTTTTAACAAGGCACCTTTGAAAAACAAAAGAGCACAGTACTCTTTAAAACCATGTATTAAAACTACATTGCTTTTCCCTAACATGTAACATGGACAGCCCCATTTTAATTCTTCTATCAGTTGACAGTCAAGAACAATCATTCTCAACTGCTCAAATTCTGATTGCCACTTTTTAGCGTTGCTAAAATAAAAATCAACCTTCGGATTCATTCTAATCTTTGTCATCGTATTCTATTGTTTGTTTTCCAAGCCTTTCAATTACCAATTTGCCGTTTATTACAAAGGCAGCAAAAAGTTGCTAAATTAAAATATTTTCTGATTTTTTCGCATAGATAAAACAAGTCCATTTTATTCCTCTATTATTTTTTCTTTAATAATTTTTGTCGAAATACCTGCATAAGGCAAAAGTATTCCGGATTCAAATAAACAAAAAACATCACCATTATTGAGAACAACTATATCACTGTAAGCAGACTTTTTAGCGCAAACAGTTACTTGCTTTGCCCATGTTCTTCCATTGTCTTTGCTAATAGAAAGAGTTAAATTTTTTCGCTTCATTTTATTTTTAAGGTTAGAAAACAACAGTATGTCAGGGGAAAAAGAATAGCGCAACAAGGAACCTTGACAAATAGGATCAATTAATGTGCTGTCAAATTCAGGTGAAGACCAAGTAATTCCTCCGTCCGAACTTAAAGTCGTTTTTCTATTAGGCAAATTTCTTTTACTGTTTCTCATATTTAATAAAATGTCGCCATTCGCCAGTTCAGCAACTGTACATTCATCTGTTTTTTCTTTTGAAACACTGCCCCCAAGTTGCCAGGTAATGCCATTGTCATCAGAATATATGACATGCGAAATATGTTTATCAATATCAACAACCGTATGATTACAGGGAACAACAATTCGATTTTTGTAATTGTTTTGTTCTAATTGTATGGCATGAACCGGACCAGATGCATACCACTTCCAATTAGGAGGTTTAACAGACGAAGTAATTTCAACAGGCTTTTCCCAGTTGTTGCCCTCATCTCTTGATCGCAAAAGAAATACACGGTCATTGTTCAAGGTTGCTACAACTAGTATGTCACCAGTTACTTTATTGAAAACAGGAGCAGGATTTCCACACGTATTTTTTGCATCATCCCAAATTACTTTTAAACTGCTCCAAGTTTTGCCGTTATCGGCAGACGTTTTCATCACAAGATCTATGTCGCCATTATCCTTTAAACTCTTTCTTCCTTCGCAAAAAGTCAATATTTTACCGCTAGTTGTAACGATGGCAGTAGGAATGCGGAAAACATTATAACCGTCTTTATGATTTTTAAACAAATACTGCAATTGAGAATTCTGAGCAGTTAAGAAGAATGTTGTGAAAATAAAAAACAGTGAATTGACAATCTTAATCATCGTGGTTGAAATTTCATTTGCTACAAATTTATTGAGCTAGAAGCAGATGGCATTTATAGTTGTGAACTCGAGAATATTTATTCCTTATTCGCGTCTTTCATTTTAGTAAACCACAAATAAAGCGACCACACCACCGTAACAATAAACACAACAATTACAGGTATATAATGTATTCTGAAAAAATCGTGAAAATACGCGCCAATCAGAATATACGCGGTAGCGATACTTACTTTTAATGGAATTAATTCTGCGTTTGACCAGCTGGTTTTGATTTTGAAGAAATTCACGTTACAGTATTTTATGGATTTAATATCGTTTCATAGGCATTCCGCTTTTTAGAATTCTTTATTCTTTTCTTAATTGCGAAGCCATATATCAAAGTTAATTCAAATTATGTTACGAAGCGAAATACCCCAAATCAACAAATCGCTATGTATAATAATTACTATTTCTCTTTTTTCATTTTACTCATATCCATATATAGAACATTCCAACGATGTCCGTCAAGGTCGGAAAAAACGCAACCATACATAAAACTTTTCATTTCTGTTGGTTTGTGATTACTTGTGCCACCAGCTAAAATTGCTTTTATGGCCATTTCGTCAACTTCCTCTTTGCTCTTAACATCAAATGAAAGTAAAACTTCTGTTGATTGTTTGGTGTTTGTAATTTCAATATTTGTGAATCCTTTAAAAGTTTGTTCATCAAAAAGCATACAAACTACATTACTTTCTCCAAGCAATAAACAAGCTGAGTTTGGGCTGATGCGTTCTTTATTAAATTTAAATCCAAGAGTCGAAAAAAACGCTATTGATTTGTTGATGTTTTTAACTGGCAAATTGATCCAAAACTGTTTAGTCATTTTATTATATATAATTATTTTAACAATTTAAAATAGCTGTTACCAAATTTAAATAGCGAAATGAAGTAATAACACTATTTTCATTTACTTTTTATAATTAATAAATCTACTAAAGCTACTTCAAGATTTGAAAACTCAAATTGGCATCCTGCTTTAATAATTTTTTCGGATGAAACGCTACTTCCTTTTAAAATCATTTCAGACATTTTACCATAAATAAATTTCAAAAGGAATGCAGGGACCTTAGGAAACCAAAAAGGTTTTTTAAGAACACGAGCTAAAGTCTTAGTAAATTCAATGTTAGTAATACAGTTGGTTGATACTGCATTATAAGCTCCATTCATGTGTATGTCCTCAATCGCTTTAATATAAATAGCACATAAATCGTCAATGTGTATCCAAGGCATAAATTGTCTCCCGCTGCCAATTGCGGAGCCAATACCTAATTTAACGGGAGCAATCATTTTTGCCAATGCACCACCTTCTGCTGTTAATACAATACCAGTCCTTATTTTTACAGTTCTTATTCCTAATTTTTCAAAATTGTCGGCTGCTTGCTCCCACTGCCGACAAGTCTCACCGAGAAAATCATTCGCGGGCAAGTCTTCTTCAGAAAAAATTTTGTCTGTTGTAATTGTCCCGTAATATCCAATAGCAGAAGCTGATATAAAAGCTTTAAGATTATTCTTGTTTTCTTTTGTTTTATTAAAAAGCAACTGACCACTTTTAACACGACTATCTAAAATAAGTTTTCTCCTTTTAGCTGTCCACCTTTTGTCGCCAATATTTGCTCCTGCAAGATGAATGATATAGTCAGCAGTTTCAATCGCTTCTTTCTCAATTTCATTATTATCGATGTCCCAAGCATAGGCTCGTATTTCATTATCTTTAAAACTTTTTCTGCTAACAATAGCAACAGTAAATCCTTTTTCTTTTAATTTATCAGAAAGATGTTTACCAACACTACCTTTACCACCCGTTATTAATACTACAGCCATTTTTTTGCTTTAATTATTTTCTGCCATCGTTTCGGATGCAATTACTATTATCTTCAGAAGTGTTGGGTAATTTGCAGTTTTGCCAGATCAAAACCCTTTTCTTTCAAACGTTGAATGATCTGTTGATAGATAACATCATCCATCTTTGGAGTTCTTGACAATATCCATAAATATTTTTTGTTAGGATGACTAACAACAGCATAACTATAATCATCCGCCAAATCAATTATCCAATATTTTCCAGTGAAAGGCCAAAAGAATTGAACTTTAAGTTTTGCATTACCTGTATTCTTAACAACAAAAGCTTTACCCTTGATGTAGGATTGTTTTCCATTGACACTATCTCTGTTACATTTGTTCTCAACAATTACATACCCCTTTTTACTTACAGTGTATTCAGCAGTTGTGCAATGACAACCCTTTTGAAAACGTTGAGGATAGGAAGCAATTTCGAACCACTTACCTGCATATTTATTCAAGTCTACATTCTGAACGGTTTGTAAAGTTTGTGAATTACTAGTAATTGTCGTCATAAATATTAATATAGATAAAAAGTGTTTTTTGCAGATATTTATTTTTCTCATAAGTTTTATGTTCGAGTGACCAATCATTCGTTTTTCAATTCGCGCGTTTAAAGTCAATCAGTTCAGCGCCCGAATTCCTTATGAGTTGTACAGCCCAGCTTGTTATTACTATTGAACCAATTATTCCACTAACTGCATCAAGCCAATAAATATTAAAACGCTGCCTTATCCTGGCTTTCCAACTGACTTGCAACCGATTCACGAATATTATGGTCGCTGTGTTCGTGGTCGTGATGAAGTAGTTTCGCACTAATACCATTTACAACAAGTCCGATAACTGCCACATAAATTGCTTCCGTAAATTTAATTGGAAGTGGGTGTATTAATCTTTGTGTAGATTCAATAATCATAAGTACTGCAATAATCTGAAGCACAATAGCACTTGTAAAACCAGACAGCGCAAGTAGTTTGTGTTTCTTAAATGAAATTTTTTCATGTGTTGCATACTTCCGAGAAAAGAAATAAGCAAGCCAAGTAAGACCGATAGCAAAAACGTGAGTTGACATATGCCAACCTTCAGCCGTCAATGCCATTGAATTGGAATAATAACCGAAAACAATTTCTAAAAACATTGTTCCGATTGTCAGGATAACAACCCATCGCGTTTTGCTTTCGTGAAGTTCACTATGGTCATGATTGTGTTGGTGGTCATGATTGTGTTGGTGGTCGTGATCGTGATCGTATTCCATATTCGTAATTTTTTTTTCGCTCATTTGTTTTGTTAAAGTCCCCTATTAAAGTTCGCATTCACGTTCACCGAATTAGTGAAAATATTTCGCAGCACAATGTGGTGTTATATCAATTTCTCAAACTGTCTTATTAGAAAAACTTTATTAAATATACTGAACTAAATTGCAAATGCCTACACATTCTTTCTGTCAACTGATTATTTAGTAGTCATACTACCAATGTCTTTTCCTAATTTTTCATAAGCAATGTCATTGGGTTCCCATAGTTCCAGTTTATTTCCTTCTACATCAAGGAT
>JAPLDC010000169.1 GCA_026391935.1 Bacteroidota bacterium
ATTTTATCAGCAATTAATTTCCCTTTATCAGATAAATATAATTTATTTTCTTCATTCAGCACATGCTCCGTTTGAATGTATCTACCCACTTCAATTAAACAATATTCCAATTGTTTTTTTCCGAAATTCTGTTCTAGATAATTCAGATCCAAGCCCCAGATCGTACGGAGGGATGTTAAAACATATTCATTGTATCGCTGATCAATTGACAATTCTTCCTTTTCAAAACTAAGCATTCCCTTTTCAAGTGATTGAATATATAACGCATTATTGGAGATATTCCATTGTCTGCTTTCTCCATTGTATGAATGTGCTGAAGGTCCTAATCCTAAATATTTTTCTTTCAACCAATAATTACTATTGTGTTTTGAAAATTTTCCGTCTTTACAAAAATTAGAAATTTCGTATTGAATAAAATCATTTTTATGCATCGCCTCTAGCATGATTTCAAACTGCTCAGAACCATGTTGCTCATCAATATTTTTCACCTGACCTTTATTGATCTTGTGCGCCAAAGCTGTCTTAGGCTCAACAGTTAAGCAATAGGCAGAAATATGTTTTACATCCAATGCAAAAGCTATTTGCAGATTATTTCTCCAATGATGATGTGACAATGTTGGTGTTCCATAAATCAGATCAATTGTGATATTATCAAAACCATTTTCCTGAGCAAATTTTACAGCATTGATTGCTTCATCGGAATTGTGGGCCCGATTCATCAATTCTAAATCTTCATCATAAAAACTTTGAACACCTATACTTAAACGATTTACAGGTGTACCTTTTAAGTCTATTATTTTATTGATGGTAAGATCATCTGGATTAGCTTCTAATGTAATTTCAGCATCCTCACTTATTTGAAAATAATCTTTCAGACAATCAAAAATCTCGTTCAACTCCTTTTCTGAAAGCAAAGAAGGTGTGCCTCCACCAAAATAAACCGTTGAAATTAATTCTGACTTTAAATAATTCTTTTGAAGCCGGATTTCCTTTTTTAATGCACTTAAAAAAGCATCTTTATTTTGCAAAGAAGTAGAAAAATGAAAATCACAATAGTGACAAGCTTTTTTGCAGAAAGGAATATGAATATAGATACCTGCCATTATTTGTTCAACACAATTCTGAAGGTAGTCCCCTTGTCGATTTCTGAATTTTTGACAAATATTTTTCCGGAATGATAATTTTCTATAATGCGTTTTGTAAGTGACAAACCTAAACCCCAGCCTCTTTGTTTAGTGGTAAATCCAGGCTCAAATACAGTTTTATATTTTGATTTAGGAATCCCCTTTCCAGTATCGGCAATATCAATATAAACAAACTGCGTCTGATCAGAGAATGTAATGGAGATGGAACCTTTCCCATCCATTGCATCTACAGCATTACGAATTAAATTTTCGATTACCCATTCAAACAGAGGAACATTTAATTTAGAAAATACTTCTCTTTGTTTATTTTTATCTATTGCAAAAACAACATTTTTAGAAGTCCTCATTTTCATATAATTCACGGCATCTTCAAGCACTTTAACCAGATCAAACGATTCCAACTTCGGAACTGAACCGATTTTAGAAAATCTTTCTGTGATGGTTTCCAATCGCTTGACATCTTTTTCTATTTCCACTGCCGTTTCCGGATCCAATCCAGTTGAACGTAAATATTCCAACCATGCGATTAAAGATGAAAGTGGTGTGCCTAACTGATGTGCTGTCTCTTTAGCCATTCCAACCCAAACTTGATTTTGCTCAACCCTTCTAGCAGTGCTAAACAAGAGATAAGCCACTAACAAAAACAATCCAATAATTGTAAACATCACATACGGATAGAATTTAAGTTGAGTCAGCAACTTAGATTCTTTATAAAAAATATAACTTTTGTTTCCATTTCCGATCTCCACTTCTATCGGCTGATTTTGTGAGGACATAGAAGCTAACATTTCTTTTACATAAGAGGAATCGATAATTTTTAATGAGTCTACATTTCCGGAGGCGATAACATTCAATCGAGTAGAATCTGTAAAAATTACAGGAACGGAAGCTGAGTTTACTGCTACTTCAGATATGAATGATTTTATAAGGTCATCCAAATTGTTTTTTAATTCTGAAAATAATTTAGAATCATGATAGTATAAATAATTTTTCTGTCCTTTGTAGATGGTAATTTCAATCGGCTCCCTATCGACTCGCATGGCTTGCATCTGAAGTTTCAAATAGGTCTTGTCATTTTCTTTCAGAGGATCCAGATTTCTGGAAGTAATAACCGTTCCGTGTTCATCCGTAAGAATAACAGGAACGGTTGTATTGTCGGCAACAACTTTTAGTACAAACCCATAATCGCTGAGATCTTGCGAAAGCTGACGGGTTGCTTCGGCCCACAGTTCAACTTTTTTACGTTCGTCAATTTTTATTTTATTGAAAAGCTCATTGGTATATTTTACCAGATCAGCTTTCTTTTTTATAGCATCTGCCCAAAGTTTAACTTTAATACGCTCTTCCTGAGCGATCTTATTCACTATAGTATTTGTATACCACAATGAAGCACCTATAATAACAATGGCTGTCATAAACAACCACAATTTCCATTGTTGCTTCTTTGAATAAATACTCATTAATTTCTATTTTTATTCTGACTACTAAAATAGTGTTTTTTGGGAAACAATTGAAAAATGGCAGATTGATTAATAATCCTCTTCCTCAGGTTTTTTCGGCTTTTTCAACTCCTTTTTATCCTCCTTTTTATTTGCTTCATCCCACTTTATGATAAACTTCGTGTCTTCTTTTGGAATATTAGATTTGAGGGTTGAATCTTTCTTAAACAATCCAAACTCATCTTTCAATATGGTTTTCAATGTTTGTTTCTCCACTTTAAGATCCTGCTTGACATTTTGAATTGCCCCTTTAGAATCGTATCTAATCACAGGCTTTTCAACTGTTCCAGTCATGGATAAAAAAATATTTGTTCTACCTAAACCATCATCAGAGATCTCACCAAATTCGTCATTTTCTTTTTTCGCTTGTTTCGCTTTTTTGGAGAGTAATTCATTCAAAGACAATTTTATCTTATAATTTATTTCATTATTAAAAGTATGTGTTCCGGATGCGACAATATTTATAGCGTTGGACTTAACTTCCATTTTAGGAATGGTAATTATTTGATTTTTTACTTCAATCTGGTTCTTCAATGTTAAAAACCTCACATTTTCAAGATCTTTCAATTCAATGAAACGGGACATACTCTTCATCGATTCAACATTATTAATTTCACCATTTGAAATGGTCATGTCAACGCCAGCATATAATTTATCCAGATCTATTTTCAGTTCCGGACTCAGAACAGATGCAAATTGAATTTTAGCCGTTGTCACACCTTTAATATTTTTATCTGTTATTGAGGCTTGTCCGAAGTTTTCGAAGGACTCGAACATTTTTGTTATATTGATATTATCAATCTCAGAAAAACAAGTAATCAATAACTTTGTGCTATCACTGCCATCAATCAAACCACTTAAATTAACCGTACCATCCAAAGTGGAAAGCACAATTGGATCAACCACCATTTTTTTGTCCTTCAATTTGATCAACCCTTTTATATTTCTAGCATCAAATTTTCTGAAAACCAAATGCTCAATTTCACTATTCAAATTCAGGTCAACGAGTTCCGAAAATTTAAGTTTATATTTCCGCTCCTCGATCATTTTTTCTTCCTTATTGGATAGCAATTCATCCAGATCGATATTTTTAGACCTCAGGCTTGCATCAACAGTTATACTTTGATCTTCTTTCAACATAAAGCCCATGATGTTTCTAAAAAAACCTTTCAATTCAAAATCGCTGTCGGAAATTTTTCCAAAAAAAGAATTCACCACCAAATCGTTATTATCAAATTTAAAATCTCCGTTCATATTATTAAAATTCAAGGAATAATTTTTCAATTTCAGATCGACATTTTTAATTTTCAAATCACCGGAAGTAGAGATATTTTCATAATTCCCAGAACTTATATTCCTTTCATCACCACTAAAAGTAGCATCTACATTAAATTGCCCAATAACAGATTCAATAGTATCTATTTTGAAAAATTTTTGCAGACTTTCCAGGTTTAAATTGGCTTTTACTTTTCCGGAAAAAGACGGATTATCCAAATTTTTGAGTGACAATTCACCGTCTATTGTTCCCTGATCAATCAATGCAGAAAAGGGAATAAGTGTAAGTATGGAGGTTTCATTTGCATTCTTATTGCCATTGAAATAATGCCCCTTTAAGTTCACCTTATGTAACTTTATATCCTCTTTTACTTGCGTAATATCTGCATTACTAATACCAAAATCAGCTGTTATCTGAGGCATTTGTTTACTTGAAACAACACCTTGAATTGTTGCATTAAAATAAAATTCTCCATCACTTTCATAATCAATGATCTTGCCTTTGTATTTATCCGGAATAAGAGATAAAACAGATTTAATATCTAGCTCCTTCCCCTTCAGTCCAAAATTCACAAGCGGCTCTTTACCATTATTCACAACATTTCCGAACACTTCAAATAATAGATCTTCAATTTTTACCTCACCATTTTGAATTTTATAGGAAGGCATCGTGTTATCCACATCTAAGGCGAGTGAGGCCCGAATATTTTTTTTGCGCAAATAGAATACACTATCCGCTTTAATATAATTCACGTATAAATCGCTGGTAGCGCTCATCGAATACCTTTGATCCGAAAAATTCCCTGAAAGACTACTGTTATTGATCAACAGATCTATATATTGTTTTGATTGCGAATTCTTGAAGGAAATCCTGATTTTTTTTAGAACAATTTTCTCCAATAAAAAAGCAAACGAAGTATTGACAGAGTCATTAGATTCCTTCCAAAAATGATAATTGTCGTTTCCCGCCTTATCAATGTGAACTTTCAAATCAACATCACTGATTTCCACTTTTTTTCGAACTGCCTGGGTCAATTCAAACAAAGCGACTAACCTATCCTGTGTTTCGACGAGCGCAGCAGTAAGGTCTTCCATTTCTTCGTCCACACGAACTGAACTGGAGAGAAGGTCTAAATAGGTTTGAGCTAGGAATATCCATGCTTCACCTTGCAAGTTGTACACAGATAATTCTAAAGGTGTGCGAGTTGAGTGGACCGTAAAATGGGGTCCATTCGCTTGGG
>JAPLDC010000489.1:0-2023 GCA_026391935.1 Bacteroidota bacterium
CGAACGAAAAATTATTTAGAACATGATTTTCACCAAAGGATTTACATAGATTATTTATCTGAATAACTTCATTTTCAGTTATCGGATGTAATTTTTTATCTATCGTTTTTTTCTCTGTAAGCATTTTATGTCAGTTTGAAAATGTCGCTTATTTGTACTGCGACCAGGTCGATAATAAAAACTAAAAGTGAAGATATTACGACAGCAGAGTTCGCAGATTGTCCAACACCTTCCGTTCCTTTATTGGAGTAAAATCCTTTGTAACAACCGATTATTCCAATAGCAAAACCGAAGAAAAAAGTTTTTATAATGGATTGTCCTGCATCAGCATACGTGAGTGTATCAAATACCTGGTTCCAATAGAGTTGCCAGCTTACAACGCCGTGAATATTCGCACCAAGGTATCCTCCATACAATGATACTGCATCTGCTAATATTGCAAGTACAGGGATCATTAATGTTGTCGCCAAAACTCTTGTAACTACCAAAAATTTGAATGGGTTTGCACCTGAAACATCCATGGCGTCAATTTGTTCTGTTACTTTCATTGAGCCAAGTTCAGCTCCTATACCTGAGCCAATTTTCCCTGCACATATCAAAGCAGAGATCACAGGTGCAATCTCTCTTACTAACGAAACGGCAACCATTTTTGGCAACCATGCTTCTGCACCAAATTCTGCGAGTGTAGGTCTGGATTGAATAGTAATTACTAATCCCATAATAAAAGCGGTAATTGCTACCAATGGAAATGATTTATTTCCTATATAAAAGCATTGTCGTAGAAACTCCTTTACTTCATACTTTGGCCTTAGTACATCCTTGAAAAATTTTCCGGCAAATCTTGATATTTTGCCCGTTTCTATTAGGAAATTTATCAAAGCTGTTGTTTCCATAATTCTTAGAACATTTTTATTTTAAATCCGGTAACATAAAACCAATGTGTTTGTTGTTTTTATCTTCTTCTTCTTTTTCCGCCTTATTTATATTTTCTATTCCTTTTATTAATGCATCAGGAACAAAAGCGATGCTGTCTATTTTCTGTTTTACCAAAAAGCTGGCAAATCCCGGACGGTCACTTGGTGCTTGTCCGCAAAGACCAATTTTTCTTTTATTTCTTTTAGCTGCTGCAATAATCCATACGATCAGTTTTTTTACCGCTGGATTTTCCTCGTTAAAAATTCCACTTATAATTCCAGAGTCTCTGTCTATTCCTAGTGTTAATTGTGTCAGATCATTTGAACCTATCGAGAAGCCATCAAATAATTCTGCAAATTCATCAACGAGAATAACATTGCTTGGTATTTCAACCATCACATAAATTTCTAATCCGTTTTCTCCACGTATTAAGCCGTATTCATTCATTAATTGAATCACTTTTTTGCCTTCTTCAATTGTTCTACAAAACGGGATCATTAATTTTACATTTGTCAATCCCATTTCATCTCTTACTTTTTTCATTGCCAAACATTCAAGGCGAAAAGCTTCTTTATATTTTTCGCTATAATATCTGGATGCACCCCTGAAACCTATCATCGGATTTTGTTCCGGAGTTTCAAATTCTTTTCCTCCGATCAGGTTGGCATATTCTTTCGTTTTAAAATCACTCATCCTTACAATTACATCTTTCGGATAAAATGCGCAAGCGATTTTAGCGACTGATTGTGCTAGCTTGTCAATGAAATATTCTTTTTTATCTTCATATTGAAAGGTCAGTTTTTCGATTTCTTTTTTTGCTTCTGTATCTTTCAGTTCATTGAATTTTACCAATGCCATTGGATGAATTTTAATGGAGTTATTAATGATAAATTCTATGCGTAATAATCCGATTCCATTGTTTGGATAAAAAGAGAGTTTGTATGCTTTACTAGGATCACCGAGGATCATCATTACTTCGGTTTTAGGCATTACAATATTTTTTTTGTAGATACCTTTCTTTTCCCATTCTAGTTTACCTTCATAAACAGTTCCTGTTTCACCATCAGCACAGCATACAGTGATCATTTCGCCATCTTTTATTTTTTCG
>JAPLDC010000489.1:2033-6060 GCA_026391935.1 Bacteroidota bacterium
ATCGGGTCCCAATCTGGATTGGTAATTTCTGTAACGACGATCTCGTTCTTTTTTAGTTTTGAAGATTCTGAGGGCGAATTGAGTATTCGTGCTATGCCACTTGTAATTTTATCTCCTATGGCACTTCCGGTGGTAAGGATATTTCCTTTTTCTTTTAATTTGTATTCATTTATTTCATTCCATTCAACTTTTGAATGCACTGTTTCCGGTCTTGCCTGAACAATAAATAATTCACCCGTTAATCCGTCCTTTGCCCATTCTATGTCCATGGGTTTCCCATAATGTTTTTCTATTGTCAAACACCATTTTGCCAATTGTTTTATTTCGGAATCATTTATTACAAATTCTTTTGTTTTTGCTACTGGTGTATCGATATTTGTAATAGTTACTTCAGGGTCATGGTCCATGTTAGCAGCATAGATCAGTGTTTTTAATTTCGAGCCTAGTTTTTTGGAAACGATACCATTTTTACCTTCAATAAAAGTTGGTTTAAATACATGAAATTCATCTGGAATTACAGCTCCTTGCACAATATTATCGCCAAGTCCCCAGCATCCTGAAATATGTATAATATCTTTAAAGCCCGATTCCGGTTCAATGGTAAATGCAATTCCTGAGCAAGCCAGATCCGAACGGACCATTTTCTGTATACCCACCGACATTGCAACCTGCATATGATCGAAGTTATTATCTACTCTATATTTTATGGCTCTGTCTGTGAAGGTTGATACATAACAATGATGAACGGCAATTAATAATAGCGATTCTCCAAAAATATTCAAGAAGGAATCATGTTGTCCTGCAAAACTTGCATTGGGAAGATCCTCCGCAGTAGCACTGCTTCTAACAGCGACATCATTTATGTTATAGGTCAATTGAAATTCCTGATAGGCGGATGTAATTTGTTTGGATACATTTTCTGGCAAAACAGAATTCAGCATTAAATTTCTGATGTTTTCTCCAACTTCAGTCAGGTTTGAAAAATTTTTTGTGTCTAGTTTTTTAAGTAATTCTGTGATAGGCTCTTTTAGTTTATTGAAATAGATGAATTCCCAATAAGCTTCAACAGTTATCGCAAATCCAACAGGCACTTTTACACCCAAGGATGAAAGAATAGTATTCATTTCGCCAATGGAGGCATTTTTTCCGCCAACAACTTTGATATCGCTTAGCTTTATATCATTAAAATATTTTATGAATTTTATTTCTGAGGAGGTTTTTAGGGGGTCCATTTTTAGCTGTTTTATTTACTACAATAGTAGTAATCAGCTAAAATTTCGAAAATGACAAGAATCAAAAGACCTTTTGATTAAAATCAATTTTAAACCATTTTTTCTCATTTTTACTACCAGTGCAGTTGCAAATTTTGAAATATGCTAATTTTATGGCAGGTGGGAATATCCATAGAGGATAGAGTAATTTTTGTTTAGTAAATGTTGGAAAATTATTCAATATCAATAAAATACTCCTCACGAAGTTATTCATTCAACGAATTTATAGTTGATTAACTATTATTTTTCAACTGCTGATTTGTTTTTATCAATTGAATTTGCAATTCTGCAACATTCGGATTATAAGTTCCCCCATTAATACAAACTAAATTATATGCTAATGTGGATAATTTCCAATCGTAAATGATGCCATTAAATGAACTTTTATAAATCCGTTTGAAATTGAATTCTAGTGGAATATTTGCTTTTCGGCATAATTCCATAGAACGTTTTAATGCTTCTTCTAACTCAATTTCATTTTCAAATTCCATTTCATTTGCTACATCTGAAGCATAATAAACTAAATTCAGATCTTTCATTTGTTCAAGAAAATAGTCAATGACAGGACTCGTATGATTTTGCCTAATTATTAGTTCCATAACTTTTTTTAACAAATATATTTTCTAAACAATTAGAATTCAATGAAATTCATCAAAAATAGGATTGACGAATATCACTGTGCAAATATTGGTGAAATGAAATTTTATAAACAGGATTCTAATTATTAGGAATTTGCTCAGATCTAATGTTTTGATTGGAAATATTTATGTTGTGATTTATGTTAGGTATCGATACCGTTACGGTAGTCCCAACATTTAATTTACTCTTTATTTCAATTTTTCCATCAAGCATTTTTAAATAATCAGAAATGATACATAATCCGAGCCCTGTTCCTTGGATATTTTCTGTGTTGGAGCCTCTGTAGAACCTTTGGAATAAATGCTCAAGGTCTTTTTCAGGAATCCCTATGCCCTTGTCTGTTACAGTTATCTTAAGCATTTTATCATCTATTTCAGAGGAAACAAATATATTTTTTCCTGCTTCAGAAAATTTTAAGGCGTTTGAAACAAGGTTGTTTGTAATATGTTTTAAGATCTTTTTGTCTTGAAACATTTCAATTTGACCAGAATGATTAAATACAATATTTTGTTTTTCTTAATAAATGGCTTTATATCCAACTGCAATTCATTCATAAAAGAATTTACATTGCAAATTTCAGGATGAAGGGACTGTTTTTTCTCTTCCAAAATATTAATGGAAAGCATGTCGTTTAAAAGATCTGTCAGATAATTTACTGAGCCGGTTATCCGATTAATATGTTTTGTATGATTTTCGATATCATTCTTTTGACAATATTGTGAAACGAGATAAAGAGAAGATAATATAGAAGTGAGTGGAGTTCGAAATTCGTGAGAAACTGTTGAAATAAAATTTGATTTCATCTCATTCAGTTTTATTTCTTTCTTTACTGCAGCTTGAAGTTCAGTTCTTGATAATTGCAGTTCAGATAAAATATTCTCTAGCGATTGTGTTCGTTGAATTACCTTGTTTTCAAGTTCTTCGTTCAGCTTTTGCATCTCTTTTTTATGTCTTGCATTGGCAATGCTATACCGGATTGTCGTTTCAATTGAACGTGCAGTGATCTCACTCTTTATAAGATAATCAGTTGCTCCGGCATCCATTGCTTTATTTTCAACGAAAGGGTCATTTTGTCCGGTTAATATAATTAGTGGTTTGTCACATCCAATTTCTGTTACGTTGTTTATCAGGTCTATTCCTGTGTAAGCCCCGAGGGAATAATCGATAATATATACATCATGCCGGTCTTTTAACACTATTTGAAGTCCTTCCTCATAGTTGGTTACCCAGTCGATCGTGTACTTTCGATCCTCTTTGTTTTTCAATAGATCTTTCATGATAAAAAAATCTTCATTATCATCATCGATCATTAATATTTTTATTTCTTTTTTCATACTTTTCAGGACGGAAGTTCTACTGTTTGAAGCCAATAATTACTAATAGATCTCATTAATTCTACCATTGAATAAAATGTTACGGGTTTTGAAATGTAGGAGTTTGCACCAAATTGGTAGGATAGATTCAAATCTTTTTCATTTGAGGAAGTCGTGAATATGATTATTGGTATAGTGCAAAGACTTGCATCTCCTTTTATTTCTTTCAGTGCTTCGCGCCCATCCATTTTTGGCATATTCAGGTCTAGCATAATTATTCCAGGCAAAGGATATTTTTCTTTATTAGAATAGTTGCCTCTGTTTCTTAGATAATCCATCAGTTCTTCTCCGTTTGCAACTCTTTGAACCTTATTCACAATTTTATTCTCATTTAAAGCTTCTTTGATTAGCGAAACATCTTCACTGTCATCGTCAGCAATTAGTATTTGAATTTCTGAGTTCATTTTGGAGCATTTTATTCGTTAGAATTGTCTTGTTTTATGGGCAAGGTGACCACAAATGTTGTTCCTTTATCTTTTATACTTTTTGCATAAATTGTACCATTATGTCTTTCAACAATTTTTTTGCAGATGGATAATCCTATACCACTTCCACGGTATTTATTACCTTCTAGTTTTTGGAAAATGTTATAAATGCGATCATTAAATTTTTCATCAAAACCAATTCCATTATCCTCAAAATAAAGCTCAACCATTTGCTTTTCAGGATTGATTTTATTTTGGACTGTTTTGCTGTAGATCTTTATAACAGGACTTTCATTTTCTTTCGCAAATTTTATTGAAT
>JAPLDC010000067.1 GCA_026391935.1 Bacteroidota bacterium
TTTTTTATTATACAGCGGAGGACCGCGTAGATTTTCGTGACCTGATAAAAGTGTTGGCAGATGAATTTAAAGTGCGGATCGAGATGCGCCAGATCGGTGCACGACAAGAGGCGGGAAGATTGGGGGCTATTGGTTCTTGTGGACGTGAATTATGTTGCTCTACTTGGTTAACAGATTTCCGCTCTGTTTCAACAAGTGCTGCCCGCTATCAGCAACTTTCATTGAATCCACTAAAACTTGCGGGACAATGCGGGAAATTAAAATGTTGTTTGAATTTTGAGCTGGATAGCTATATGGATGCACTTCAGGATTTTCCGGAAGTGAACAATGTAAAGCTGGAAACGGAAAAGGGCAGAGCCTTTCATCAAAAAACAGATATTTTCAGACGAACAATGTTTTTTTCATATACCCATGAACCCGATAATTTTATTCCGCTTCCTGTTGATCGTGTAAAGGAAATAATCGAGATGAATAAGAACAGCGTCAAGCCGGAAGATCTTTTGATAAAAGTGGTTTCAACACGTGTGATTGAGAAAAATCCGGATTATGAAAATGTAGTAGGACAAGACAGTTTAACGCGTTTCGACAAGAGTAAAAAACCGAAAAGCAAAAACAAGAAACGAAACGGTCCGCCAAACCCTAATAAACAAGCAGCGGGTGTAAATCCAAATGCAAACGCTACAAAGCAGGTTACAAATCCGAATCCGAACAAACCGAATCCAAACAAGCAGAATCCGAATAAACCGAATCCGAACAACCCAAACAAACCGAACAATAATCGTCCGCGACCAAATAATAATCGTCCACGGCCGAATAACACCAACAATAAACCACCCCAAAATCCGGAAATAAAAAAACCGGAGTAGATTGAGAAAATAAGGAAAGAACAATTTTATGAGCAGAATAAAAACAAACTGGATCACACGTATAACAGCTACCCTGTTGCAGTTGTTGGCGCTGTTGTTTTCTTCCTGCGATAGAAACAGAATTTTTGAGCAGAACCAGTCGATTCCGGAAAGTGGTTGGGCACAAACAAACCCCTTAAAATTTGATGTTGATATAAAAGATCCATCAACCTCTGCTAATTTTTATGTGAACGTGCGTAATGCTGACGGCTATCCTTATGGAAACATTTTTTTGTTTATAAAAACGGTTTTCCCGAATGGGAAACTTTCAAATGATACGTTAGAGTGTGTCTTATCTGATGAAAAGGGAAAGTGGTTAGGAAAGGGCATGGGTGATATTTACGACAACCAGATACCATTTAAACGAAATGTCCGTTTCCCGATGGCAGGATCCTATCATTTTGAAATAGCACAAGGAATGCGGATAGAATCTGTTCCATTGATTATGGATGTTGGTTTGAGGATAGAGAAAGCAGAATAAATCAATTTGGAAATTTGAAAAAAACATAAACCATAATTACGGAGCCAGTCCCCCTCTCGGAGGGGGTATGGAGAGGAAAAAATGAGTGCAGAAAAAGTAAAAGACAACAAAAAGAATAAAAAATTCATAATTTGGTTTTGGCTAATATTTGGGGGACCTGTTGTTGCTTTGCTTGTATTTGTTTTGTGCATCCGCTTATTCAGCGACTTGCCGAATACAGAAGAATTACAAAATCCTAGAACATTTTTAGCAACGGAAGTATATTCAAGCGACATGAAAGTGCTTGGGAAATATTATGCAGAAAATAGAACCAATGTAAAATTTAATGAAATATCCCCCAATGTAGTCAACGCTCTTGTTGCTACTGAAGATGCTCGTTTTTATGATCATTCAGGAGTAGATATTCGTGCGCTTGGGAGAGCTATTTTCGGTGGATTAACGGGTAGTTCTGCCAGCGGAGGTGGAAGCACCATCACACAACAATTAGCGAAAATGCTTTTCCCTAGAGAAGATCTTGGAAAAATAGGCTTGGTTCTCAGAAAATTCAAAGAGTGGATCATTGCAGTAAAATTAGAAAGAGAATATACCAAGCAAGAGATTCTTGCCATGTATCTGAATAAATTCGATTATGTAAATAATGCAGTCGGAATAAAATCGGCGGCTCAAATTTACTTCGGAACATCTGCAGATTCACTTAGAATAGAGCAAGCCGCAACACTTGTAGGAATGGCAAAAAACCCGGCCTATTTTAATCCAAATCGTTTTCCTGAAAGATCTGAAGGAAGAAGAAACACAGTTCTTCAACAAATGGAGAAGTATGGATATATTACAAAAGCACAATGTGATTCTCTTCAAAAAATACCCTTAAAACTAAATTTTCACCCAGAAGACCACAATGAAGGGTTAGCGCCCTATCTCCGTGAATACATAAGAGATGTGTTCATGAAAAAGTGGTGTGAAGAAAATCGAAAGCCTGACGGGACCAAGTACGATGTTTATCGCGACGGGTTAAAAATATACACAACCATCGACTCCCGGATGCAGCGCTATGCTGAAGAAGCGGTAAGGGAGCATCTTACAGAACTTCAAGAATCTTTTAATAAAGAGTTGAAGAATAAAAAGAATGCACCTTTTGCTTGGAATGTGAATAAAGATGAAATCAAAGATTTGATGTATCAGGGAATGAAACGTTCTGAGCGATATCGTGTGTTAAAGAAAGCGGGAGTGAGCGAAGCGGAAATATTAAAAAATTTCTATACAAAAGTTCCTATGACTGTTTTTTCCTGGAAAAAAGAGATTGATACGATTATGTCGCCATGGGATTCCATCCGATATTACAAAGGTTTTTTACAAACCGGTTTTATGTCTATCGAGCCGCAAACAGGCTATATTAAAGCATGGGTAGGAGGCAATAACCATAAATATTTTCAGTACGACCACGTTCAAATTGGTCATGCCCGTCAGGTTGGGTCCACCTTTAAAACGTTTGTCTATGCGTTGGCGATTCAGGAAGGGTATTCACCATGCTATCGTTTACCGAACGTTAGAACATGTATCGATATGCCAGCCGGGCAACCGCAATATTGTCCGGATAATGCTGCAGGAGAAGAAAAATACAATGGAAGAATCATTACACTTCAACAAGCACTTGCTTTATCTATTAATTATGTTTCAGCCTATCTGATAAAACAATTTGGTCCACAGGCAGTAGCAGATCTTGCTCACAGAATGGGTGTTGTAAGTAAGATCGACCCTACGCCATCTATTTGTTTAGGAACTCCGGAAATCTCAGTTTTTGAAATGGTGGGCGCAGAAGCAACATTTGCAAATAAAGGAACATGGATAGAACCCACATTCATTACCCGAATAGAAGATAAGAATGGCAAAGTGTTAGCAGATTTTGCTCCACGTACCGAAGAGGTCATGAATGAAGAAAAGGCTTATGTTATGTTGCAACTGATGAAAGGTGTTGTGGATATTGGAACCGGAGTTCGATTAAGGTATCGTTATAAATTCAAACAACCAATGGCGGGAAAGACCGGAACAACCCAGCATAATTCAGATGGTTGGTATATGGGAATCACACCTGATCTTGTTTCGGGATGCTGGGTGGGTGCCGATGACCGTTCGGTACATTTTGATCATGGAGACCAAGGGCAAGGGGCTCAAATGGCATTGCCAATATGGGCAAAATACATGCAAAAAGTTTATGCAGATAAAACAATAAAAATTTCGCAAGGCGAGTTTGAAAAACCGGCTAAAAAAATTGACATTGAAATGGATTGCAGTAAGTATAATAAAGATTTTGAAAACGGTGTAGACGACTCCTTTAATACTGGAGAAGAAAATTAAAATAATTAATCATCCTCGTACTAAGAGAGTAAATTCTTAAAAATTTGTTATTTGTATCATGAATAAAACAGTAAAAAATGCCGATGAGGCAATCAAAGACATTCAAGACTATGCAACTATAATGCTTGGTGGTTTTGGCTTGTGTGGGATTCCTGAAAACTGTATCACAGCACTTGTAAAAAAAGGGGTAAAGGGATTGACGTGTATTTCAAACAATGCCGGAGTAGACAATTTTGGTATTGGTTTAATGCTGAATACGCGCCAGGTCAAAAAAATGATATCTTCTTATGTAGGCGAGAATGAAGAATTTGAAAGACAAATGTTAAGCGGAGAGTTAGAGGTTGAATTAATTCCGCAAGGAACTCTTGCTACCCGATGTTTAGCTGCTGGATACGGAATGCCTGCAATATATACCCCCGCCGGAGTAGGAACAGAGGTTGCAATAGGAAAAGAGTCGCGGAAGTTTATGGTGGAAGGTGTAGAAAAAGAATTTTTAATGGAGATGGCGTTTGATGCTGATTTTGCAATAGTAAAAGCATGGAAAGGTGATCCGCATGGTAATTTAATTTTTCGTGAAACAGCGCGTAACTTTAACCCGATGATGGCCATGGCAGGAAAGATCACTATTGCGGAGGTGGAAGAGCTGGTTCCTGCAGGGTCTTTAGATCCGGATCAAATTCACACACCGGGAATTTATGTGCATAGGATTTTCCAAGGAGTGAATTATGAAAAAAGAATAGAACAACGTACAGTTAGGAAAAGATAATTTGGAAATGTGTCAATTTGAAAATGGGTTAATTTGGGAATGAGATTGAGGTTGGCGATTGGGATTTATCTTTAATAAATTGAAAAAGGAAAAGAGAATTTGTCAATGAAGACAAAATCCGAAAGAAATAAAAGAAAGAAAACAAAGAAATCAATATAGAACAAAAACAAATACTGTGTTAACGAGATGCCATTTTCAAATTAACCCATTTTCAAATTTCCAAATTAGTATGTTAGACAAAATAGGTATCGCGAAGCGAATCGCAAAAGAAATAAAAGACGGCTATTATGTGAACCTGGGGATAGGAATTCCAACCTTAGTAGCAAACTATATTCCGAAAGGAATGAACGTTGTTTTACAGTCGGAAAATGGCCTTTTAGGTATGGGACCATTTCCTTTTGAGGGAGAAGAAGATTCGGATTTAATTAATGCTGGAAAACAAACCATTACAACTGTTCCTGGTTCTGCTTTTTTTGATTCAGCAATGAGTTTTGGGATGATACGTTCCAGAAAGGTTAATCTGACTATTTTGGGTGCTATGGAAGTTTCAGAGAATGGCGATATTGCAAATTGGAAAATTCCAGGTAAAATGGTGAAAGGGATGGGAGGCGCAATGGACCTTGTTGCTTCGGCAAAAAATATTATTGTTGCTATGCAGCATGTAAATAAAGCCGGAGAATCAAAACTTTTGCCTAATTGCGACTTGCCATTAACAGGTATTCGCTGTGTTAAAAAAATAGTAACCGAACTAGCAGTATTGGATGTTACGCCTGAAGGATTTAAACTATTGGAACGCGCTCCGGGAGTTACTGTAGATGAAATAATAAAAGCAACTTTAGGAAGACTGATTGTTGAAGGAGATATTCCGGAAATGGTTATTGACTAGTAGATTATAGCTGTACGAGTCTTCGACTCCGTTTAGACTGACAGAATCGAACTATGCGTGGTTATGTTGAGGTTGGCGAAACATTTTTGGGACTTACGCAAACTCTTCGACAAGCTCAGAGTGACATCCGCACCTCGACATTTTGCATCTCAGACTGACAGAATCGAAGCTGCATTTTGCGCGTGGTCATGTTGAGCCAGTCGAAACATGTGCGATGGCTTTCGACACCCTAAACCTCAGACTGACGCCCAAAAAAGTCACAATGAGTAGGTTCGACTCCGCTCGCTATAAACTCAGTTGAAGTGTTTTTAAAACAACATTAAATGTGAATCACAAAACAAGAATGAAAAACACAAACAAAATAATTTTTGTTCTTGGTCTCTCCATATTTTCCTACACGCTTATTCGTGCATGTCTTTTATCCTTTACTTGGGACGAATCGTTTTCTTTTCTTCAATATGTCCGCAACGAAACATTGTTCCCCGATAAGTATGAAGCGATGGACGCCAACAACCACCTGTTAAATACATGGTTGAATATTTATCTGGTAAAAGTTTTTGGTGTAAGTGAATTTGTTTTGCGATTGCCCGCCCTCTTTGCCCATCTTCTGTTTCTTGTTTTCTCCTTTAAATTGTTGAAGAACTTTCAGAGTTCAAGTTTGCTAATTGCGTCATTTTTGATCATCAATTTAAACCCATATCTTCTCGATTTTTTCTCCCTTTCCCGCGGTTATGCCTTATCTCTTGGTTTGATGATGGCAAGTATTTATTATTTATATCTTTTTATCGCAAACGAATATAAAACAAAGGATGCTTTGAAAGCAATTGCTTTAGGCGGACTGGCAGCATCCGCTAATTTTGTAATGCTCAATTATTTTGTTGTTTCTTTTGGCCTGATGGGAATTTTGATGCTTACCGATTTCATGCCAAAGGAAGACAAAAAGTGGTTAAAACTTTTCGCTTCACTTGGTTTGCAGATGCTTGTTTTTTCTTTGTTCTTGCTCTTTTTGCTTCCTATTGTCTTAAAATTGAAGGAAGCCGATGCATTATATTACGGCGGGAACAAAGGTTTTTGGTCCGACACTTTCAGTACAATTACCGACCGTTGTTTTTATGACATTGGCTATAACTATTGGTTTCAGAGGCTTGCAAAAGGATTCGTAATATTGATCGCCCTGGCCGCATCTGTTTTTGTCGGGATGAAACACGCGAAAAAACAAATAAACAAGAGCAATTCTTTTTTAGGAACACTTGTTTTGTTATTAGGGTTTTGTGTGCTCTCAACCATCGTTCAGCACTATGTTTTGGGAACACTTTATTTAATTGAACGTACGGCCATTTTCCTTGTTGTATTATTTAATTTGTTGTTTGTATTCTTTATCAATGAATTTTCAAAAGAAAAAAAGAAGGTTGTTTTTATTTCTTATCTGGCAGCTGTTATTGTTGGCGTTCATTTCCTGATAGCATTTAATTTGTCTTATGTATTGGAGTGGAAACAAGATGCAGACATTAAAGAAATGATCAGTGATCTGGATAAGATAAAAGTGATACCGAAAGACAAGTGTAATATCAGCATTGCCATTCCTCTTGAATTTGATCAGGGAATAAATTTTTACAGAGCAAAGGATAACCGTTATTGGATCAATACAGTTCAGCTTTCCAATTGGAAAGATACGCGTTACGATTATTTGTTTTTTAGTCCGGAAGAATTTTCAAAGATCAATATGGACTCGGTCGACATCATCAAAAGGTATCCCGGAACAAATTCTGTTTTGGCTAAATGGAAGAAGCACGCGGATCTTACAAAAGTTAGTTTTCTGCAGGATTTAAATTATGGGGACACAAAAGAAAAGGCTTATTTGATTGACGGGAAAGTAGAATATGCGCAAGGCTTTAATTATATTATTAACGATAGCATTACTGCAGACAAGAACGCTGAGGTGGTTTTTAAGGCAACAGTTATGGGCACTGATGTTTTGAAAAGTAATTTATTTATGATCGTTTCTTTTGAAAATTCAAAAGGTTTATATGAGTGGAGAAGGGCTTGTGTAAAAGACTACATTGTTAAATCGGATGAGTGGACCGACATCTGTTATTCTGTTTTGGTGCCCAAAGAATGCAAATCCGGTGATGTGCTGAAATCCTATATTTGGAATCGATACAAACATATCTTGTATGTAAAAAAGATGGAATTTAAGTGGCTGAATAAATAAGATTGCTTCGTGCTTCGCAATGACGACACAAACAAATTTAGAGTTTGAATGATATTAAAAATTGATTAAAACATAAATAAAATTTAGTCAAAAGTTTTTTGATCCGCCATTGCGAGGTACGAAGCAATCTAAACTATGTAAATTTTTAAAACAGAACTCATATATCTAAACAGAATGCTGTTAAAACTCGAGCAATTTAATGGTTTTGCAAAAAAAAATAACCGGATAATTGTATTCCTTTTTTTTGCCCTGTTTTTTATTATTGGAATTGGTATTTACAAGGACTATGGCATGTCCTGGGACGAATATGCGCAGTGGCATGATAACGGTTACGCAAACTACAATTATATTTTTCACAACGACAAGGCTGCACTATTAAATGGAATAGATAAATATCATGGCCCCGCATTTGAATTAGTGCTTATCGGAATTGAAAAGATTTTTAGGTTAACCGATTCGAGAGAACTGTTTTTTATGCGTCATTTGGTAATATTCATTACCTTTTTTATCTCTTCTGTTTTTTTCTTTCTGACAGCGAAAAAAGTATTCAATAACCGGAATTTAGCGCTTGTAGGAGCGCTGTTTTATATACTTTGTCCGCATATTTTTGCACACTCCTTTTATAATTCCAAGGATGCTGTTTTCCTTGCGTTTTTCACGATCAACATTTTTGTTCTGATTTGTTTTCACGAAAAGCAAACCTATTTACGAGCACTCATTTATGCTGTGATCACAGCCTTTACGATCGATATCAGGATTATTGGAATTATAATACCTGCTATTTCCTTGTTTCTTTTTCTGATTGAGTTGGCGGTTTCTTTAAAGGAAAAAAAGAAAATAGGATCAAAGGTTTCTGTTTTTTCTATTTATTTTATTCTTCTTTTTCCTTTTATTGTTTTGTTTTGGCCTGTGTTATGGATGGATCCTATTTTTCATTTTATTGAGGCGCTGAAGGAAAATAGTGCTTATGGCTGGAACGGAGAAGTTCTTTATTTTGGCAAAGCGGGCGCCGCATCGGACCTTCCAAGACATTATATTTTGTTTTGGATCTTCATTTCCAAGCCTGTGATTTATTCTGTGTTGTTTGTTGTTGGTGTGATCACACTTTTTATTTCATTTATTAAAAGGCCGCTGTTGTTTATTACAACAAGAACCAAGGAAATGGTTTTCCTGCTTTGGTTTTTTATACCGCTGGGATTAATATTTATACTTAGAAGCATTGTATTCGATACCGGGCGGCATTTATATTTTATGAATGGAGGTTTTATTTTGATCGTGCTGTATGGCTTACAGCAGACAATAAATGTTTTAAAGTATTCGGCTAAAATTTTGTTTTCATTTTATGTTATTTTGTTTTTATCATTGATAAGTGTGGTTTACACCATGATCAAAATTCACCCGTATCAAAGAGAAGTATTAGAGAACATTTTGGCAAAAGACCCTTCGAAACATATCAAAATATATGCAGAAAATTTCCCCGAAAAGCTGAATGTTAGAATATTGACACCTGAACAAAGGGGCCGGATAACCTTTACAGAAACAGCAGAAGAGGCAAATTATTTTATTGTTGATTACCGTTGGCATAGAGAAGGAGAATACACTTACCGCAAAGAAATTTATTCGGCACTTATTGGAAATGCAAAAATTATTACGGCTTTCAAAGTGAGGCAACCGGAAGAAATTGCGGAAGTTTCAAAAGGAAAATTATTAAAAAGCTATTTCACAAATTTTGACAGTTTGCAGGTATGTTGGGACAACAACATGATCGTTCAACCAAATTGTACTGCGCATTCAGGCCTTTTTGCGGCAAAGGTTGATAGTGCAACAGAATATAGTTCTGGGTTGACTGTCAAGGATCTTAAATTTTTAGTGAATAGAAAAAACGTGCTTTTAAAAGCTTCCTATTGGCGATACAATGATGCCGGTCCGGTAGAAACAAAACTTGTGGTAACTATTGCTCATGCGGATGGAACAAGCTATTTTTGGAATTCTATTAATGAGACGGTTTCGAAAAATACCGAATACATGAAAGGCTGGAAAGAGGTGGTAGGAATCCTTGATATTCCTCCGGTAAAATCTCAACAAGATATTTTAAAAGTATATCTTTGGGACATAGGAAAAAACCGGATTTTTATAGATGATATAAGGATTGATTTTATAGAAGAAAAAGAAATTAAAAATTAGATGACAACCACTATTAAGAAACTTTCGATTGTAATTCCGGCTTATAATGAGGCGGCTACCATCCACTTGATATTAAACAAAGTACTTGCGGTTAAGTTGATCAACGACATTCAAAAGGAGATCGTGATCGTGAATGATTGTTCAAGCGATAAAACGCAACAGGTGATAGAGGCGTATATTGAAAATAATAAGGAGCACAATATTCGTTTGTTTAATCAGGAATATAACCAAGGCAAAGGGGCGGCATTGCACAAAGGAATTTCTTTGGCAACAGGTGAATATCTGATCATTCAAGATGCTGATTTGGAATATGATCCGGAAGAATATAATATTCTATTAAAGCCAATATTAAATGGGTTTGCAGATGTTGTATTTGGTTCACGATTTATAGGAGGAAAGCCTCATCGCATTTTGTTTTTCTGGCATTCCATAGGAAATAAATTTCTGACTTCTTTATCCAACATGTTCACCAATTTAAATTTGACAGATATGGAAACGTGTTATAAATTGTTCAGGACAGACATCATTCAAAACATAAAACTCAAAGAAAAGCGTTTCGGCTTTGAGCCGGAAGTAACAGCGAAGATCTCTAAAGTGCCTAAAATCCGGATCTATGAAGTTGGGATTTCATATTATGGAAGAACATACGAAGAAGGAAAAAAGATAGGGTGGAAAGATGCATTCAGGGCTATGTGGTGTATATTTAAATACAATGTGTTTTCGTAAAAGTTGTTAATTAATAGAAATGACAGAAATTGTGTTGAAAGAAAGATTTTGGAAATCAAAGAAAGTCTGGTACCTGGTTCTGTTTATTTTTATTTTTCTGAACTTGTTTTCAAAGTTTTATTACCTGCCCGAAGAAAGTATTTATGGGGACGAGGCATATAGTATATACCATGCTCAAAAACCATTAAGCGAATTAGTAGATATTTTTTTGCATGATCAAAATCCTCCAATGCAAATTGTTACATTACATTATTGGATGGCAGCGTTTGGCGTTACCGATATTTCAGCGAAGTCCTTTTCAGTTATTCTAAGTGTGTTGTGTTCTATTGTTTTGTTATTTTTTTCAAAAAAGTTTTTGAATAAGGAAGCTACAATTTATGTGTCAATATTATTTTTGTTATCGAATGTGCAGCTATTTTATTCTCACGAAGTCCGCACATATGCAATGGTGCAATTCCTCTGCATCTGCTCATTTTATTTTTATTTTGAGCTGATTTACAGACCAAGCAAAGGGAAAATTAGTATGCTCACCTTAATAAATTTGCTTTTACTTTTTTCACATTACCTCACAATTTTTATTTTGGTTACACAGTTTCTTTGTGTTTGGATGTATTTTAAGAACAACAGAAAAGGAGTAATAAGTTATATTGTTAGTGGATTTCTACTTGTTATTTTATTTTTGCCTTGGCTGAAAATTCTTATAGCAAATTTACCAAAGAATGGAAGTTTTTGGATGTCCACACCACATTTTGGAGAGTTGAAAATTTTTATTTTTATGCTTAACGGAAACGAATTACTTTTTTTTATTTTTTCTGGAATTATACTTTCGTCTGTTTTAATGATTTTATTAAATAAACGATTTCGATTCTTTGTTAAAGAATTTGATATAAAAAAATATACCATTTTTTTGGTTTTGTATCTCTTGCCAATAGCCTTGGATTTTATTGTTGCTCAATATTCTCCTGTATTTTTATTACGATATTTTTTATATTCCAGCATTGGGCTTTTTTTAGTTGTTGCTTATATTATATCGAATTTAAATATCATGGCCCCCATTCGTGTTCTTCTTTTTTTGCCTTTATTAGCATTTCTATTAATAGCCTTCGATGCTAAGCCACAAAAGGAAGACGACTGGAGATCACTTGTATCACAAGTGAAATCATTGCAGAATAAAAAAACGATTGTGCTAATTTCGGCATCCTATAAATTTAAAGATTTCTGTTTTTATTATGATTTGCCAGCTTTTAAGGACTACAACAATAGTTTAAAGAGGCTAGAACAGCAAAATGTTTTTTGTCCTTTAGGCGGTTTTTTTGACTGGAAAGGAGTTGATGTTGATAGCGTTGACCAAATTTTGTTTGTTCAAGCTCACCGCCAATTCGAAGATCCAAAGGAAAAGCTTAAAGAAAATATTTTAGATAAAAAATTTAGAATTTGCAGTGAGTATTCTGAACGCAACATTACGCTCACGATATTTAAACGCGAGGGTTTGGATTGTAATCCATTAAAGATAATTGGCGAGCAGTTGCCAACAAAAAATGAATTTTGGAAAATTCAAACAGGTATCAGGGAACAACTATTGGATACTGTTTTAGTTTATTCGACTGATATGGAGCCAAACCCTTTATTTGGGTTGCCCTATGGAATAATTGAAGGCATAGCAAAATCAGGCAACTTTTCGAGTAAAATAGATAGTCATTCAGAATATAGTGTCGGAATTGTCAAATCTATAAAGGACGACCTTAAAGGTTTCAGAGAAATAAATATTTCTGCTAACACTTTCTATGAAGAAGGAAGCAAAGGGCGGGTTGTTGTTTCTGTTGAAAGAGCGGGGCAAATACTATATTGGAAGGACGCTTTTATTTCTGACAAACTAAAAACTCCAAAGGAGTGGCATGAAATGGTTTTTTCTACAATTATTCCTGATGACTTGCCAGATGATTGTGTGTTGAAAGTATATTTTTGGAATCAAGATGCTAAACCAGCCTATGTAGATGACTTTCAGATAAAGTTATCAAAGGTCCTCTAAATCAAACCAGCTATCTTCTTATCCCTAAATAATCAATTTCGAGATCATCCAAATAAAACTCTTTCTTGGTTTTGTTCCAAATATAAAATTTGATGATAGCATTATTAGGAAAGGAGTTAGGTTTAACTGCAAAGTCTGTTGACACACTTTTCCACGATGTGCTATCATTTTTTACTCCTAAAGGAATTCCTGACCAGTATAAGTTTTTCCCGTTTTCATCATCAACAGACATAACAGCAAAAGCTTCTTTTGAATTGTTTAATGGATCTGAAATTTTGCAAGTTAATTTGAATGAGGAAGTGTTTTTTGGAATTACAGAAATGCGTTTGGTGGCTGTTACACTATATTCTGTTTTAGCAGACAATTTACAAGCATTCTTTCCGGAAAATGCTGTTTTGGATTCTATTGATTCAAGGTTCGATAAGTCGGGGCTATTGCTTTCCAGATCAAAAAAGTCGCGAGCTAGCGTGTCAAGTTTAATTGGTTTTTTGAGTTTTAAAAATACGTAAATCTCGAATTTATAACCACCTAAAGTTGTAAATTCTGTTTTGGGTTTAAACGATTTAATTAAATCAAATCGTGGATCGTTCATGATTGTGTCTAATGGGATTTTGCACTCATTTGGTCCGAAGTGGGCGTCCCAAAAAATAATAGTACTATCGGGAATTGCTCCAATACCCCATGTGTTTATTGTAGGGTAAAGACCCCATAGTTCACCAACTTTGTTTGGATCAAAAGAATCAACATTTAATACATGCGCTAAAAGCGGATATAAATAATATACCTTTTGATTAGTGAACGGTGATTGTTTAAACCAGTCCCCAGCTTCTTTGACAACAGTTTGCTCCTGATCAAGTTTATAGGGGAAATATTCATGTTTAAATGGGCTTCTGATAACCCAAATAACGATAGACGTAACAATGATGATTTCAAGAATCTTTTTCTCTTTGAAGAACGGTATCATTACAAGATTAAATCCGCGTAAACAAATAAGCGCAGAGCAAGGAATAACAGCAGCTAAAACTCTTAATAGGCCCAAAGAGTTCGCAAGTCCTTTCCACCACATAATAGAGTGTGCAATAAAATAAATTGCAAACGAACCATAAATTAAAATAAGCTCTTCGGGTAATTTGCTTTCTTTTAATTCCTTGTTCTTGATGGTTTTGAATCCACTTAAAGCGATTGCTGCAATTCCAATTACAAATAATAGCCCCAATGCGCTTCCCCAAATAAAATTGTGATTTGCTACGAAATGCGTTAATTCTCCACTACCGTAAAAGGCCTTGTTTTCCCCATTATATGGGTTTTGGTTCTTCACCCAAAAAAAGTCACCAAAATAAAAGTAGCCAACCACGCTGTAAACAAACGTTCCAAAAGCAAGAAGTGGCGAAAGAAAATATTTTTTTCGATACAATAAGACAATAAAAAAAAGAGGCAAAATTAAGTTACCCTCTGTTCTTACAAATGGTAAAAACGAAACAAGTAAACAAGCCAATAGAAAACGCTCATCAAACATCAAATAAATTGCAGCGATCAAAATAAAGCCGAATAAAGGCTCTGTGAGTCCGCTGTTTAATGTTGGAAAATAACAAGGCGTAAAAAGCAAAAACGGGATTGCTAAAATAGCATAGTTTAATTTTAGCTTTTGAGCAATTTTATATGTTAAAAATGCTGAGCCGATTCCACAAATAATATTGAAAATGTTAATTCCAAGCAAACCAAACTGAGAGAAAGGGGACGTAATCAAGGTAAAGAATGGTTTTCCCCAACTATATAAAAATAAATCATGATGTTGCCAGCAATATCTTGAAACTAGATAGTGCCGAATACCATCTCCGGCATCATAAGTTGCTTCTGCAAAATAGGAAAGACTGAAAAAAAATAGGAACAAGCCAACGAGGATTGCTATTACGATTTTGTTTTGACTTAAAAGTTTAGGCATTTTACAAAAATAACATCTTTGTTGAATAAAATCTCATTATGATTAAACTAAAGAAAGTATCGAATTGCTGTAAAGTCTTATTTCTTTAGTTTTTCTTGTTCATAGCACCATTTGGCATTATTTAAAAACTCAAGCTCTTTTGATATTCCTTTCTTTTTTGCGCTTTCAATAAGCGACCTTCTCCATTTTTTGTCGCCATTAATATTATCAAGTGTTTTTAAAACGGACGTTCTAAATTCTTTTTGTTGTAGCGAAAAGTATGCGGCATCTTTTTTTGCATACAATTCATAAGCTTGGTCAATAAAGCCATGCGGAAAACGATATAAGGCGCCATCTGTTCCCATTATCAAAATCACATCCCGCTTTTCAATTTCATATCTAAGGTCAAACGGCTTGTCTTTTACAGATGATTTTTGTCTGTTATACAACCAATAACTCCAGTCGAAATAAACACTGTCCAAAACATTTGTTACTTGTATACAGGCAAAATAACTGTCGGAAATCGTTAACATGTTCGGTTTTATGTCCGATGAACTAGTGGTATATTTTAATTTTAAATAGGGTAATGGAAAGTGCGGAGGAAGCGAAAAGGTATTTAAAAGACTGGCTGCATCATAGTCACCGCGTTTCATGGTGTCTCTCATTTCAAAATCACTTATGACTAAACGCTTCATTTTAATGTTCCGCAATTGTGCGATGTATTTTGATATGGTATCAATTGCAAGCACAGCCCCATAATCACCCCAATGAACCCCTATTTGTGAAAAAAGAGGATATTTCACGGTATCCTTCATTGATAAAAAGTACTTGCGGAGATCGATAACATTCAATCCGGCCTTGGTGCAGGATTTGATATAACAGGCATAATTCGTCTTCTCCGCGTTCATGTTTCTTTTGAGGTCATCTGGAATGTATTCCGAAAAATAGCTCCCCTTGCCCGGAGCAAATGCGAAAATCAGATCTATGTTTTTTTCTTTTAAGGCACGCTGAACAACAAGCGCTTTTTCTGTTTCGATATCAATGGCTGCTTCTCCCTTAAAATCGTTGCCAACGAAAGCATCAATATAATTTCGCATGAAGATATACCCATTTTTTCCAGGCACCACCGATTGGACTTTCGAAATATTGAATAGGCTGTAATTTAATTGACACTGACATCTCACAAAAAAATCGTAAAAGCCGATATTGTCTGATACTGCAGTTTCAAACTTTTGCTGAAACACTCCTTCTTTGAATAAACTATCCGAAAAATTAGGAAAGGACTCTGTTTGAAAATAGCCCTCCAACAATCGTTCATGAACAACTTTAAACTTCTTTTGGATCATTGGAATAAAAAGAGAGAGGATGAAGATCCAAAAAACAATATATTTTATTTTATTTCCGTTTTTCATTTTTTAAAATCTATAATAAATGAAGGGGTTAAAACCTGAGCCGATGATAGAGCTGACAGAAATAAATAATAATACAAAACAAAAAATTCCAAGGACGATTGTCTTTTTATTACTGTAATGATTGAAGAGAATAGTTTGTTGCAAGCGGACAAAGGGCTTTACTATTCCGGCAAAAGAAAAAACAAAGGCTATAATTAAAAGCACGAAAAAATCGTTGAGGAAATAGAATTTGTTTGGAGAGAAGTCGAAACAAAACAATTTATAGAAATAATCCCTTGCATCGCTTAGGTCATCCGTTCTGAATAATACCCAACCAAGCATCACAATAAAAAAAGTGATAATGATACTTGGTATTTTTCCAATATTGGAATAAAATTTTAACAGAAATACTCTATCGGCAATCAGGAAGAAGCCGTGAAAGCAACCCCAAATAACAAAATTCCAAGAGGCGCCATGCCATAATCCGGAAAGAAAAAATACAATGATCAAATTCAAATAACTTCTGAAAGTGCTTTTTTTGTTTCCTCCAAGTGGGATATATAAATAGTCGCGCATCCAGCGACCTAAAGTAATGTGCCATCGTCTCCAAAATTCTGTGATGCTTTGTGAAGTATAGGGATTGTCAAAATTTTCAGGAAAAGTAAATCCCATCATTTTTGCTAAACCGATTGCCATATCGGAATAACCGGAAAAGTCGAAATAAATTTGGAAGGTATAGGCCAGTATTCCAAGCCAGGCAATAGGTGTACTTAATTCGATAATGTTGGAATCAAATATTTTTGTTACTTCTGCCCCTAAAACATTTGCGATCAGCACCTTTTTTGAAAGACCGATGATAAAGCGGAACAAGCCCAGCAGTTTATTGTCTATCGTTTCCTGATCTCTTCTATCCGTTATTTGATCTGCAATTTCATTAAAACGGACAATAGGACCGGCAACTAATTCGGGAAACAAAAGAATGAATAAGGCATAGTCTGTAATTTTTTTGAAAGGAGCATGCGTGTTCCTGTAAACATCAACACAATAAGATATTTTTTTAAATGTGAAGAAGGAGATCCCGACAGGGAGAATTACTTTCGTCCAACCGGAAATACCGCTTGCTCCCCAAACAGAAGCCAATTCACTAATGTTATCGACAAAGAAATTTGCATATTTAAAATAAGCCAGAAGCGCCAAATTGAAAAAGACAGAAAAAATCAACAGAAGTTTTTTTTGTTTGCCCGAAGAATGAAAGAGCTGCCCGACAATAAAAAAATCAATAAGGATTGATGATAATGCAACAATAGTAAATACCGGCGCCCCCCATGTAAAAAACAAAATACTAACCAATAATAGAAAAATATTTTTTATTCCATGAGGAATGGAATAATAGAGCAAAAAGAAAATGGGAAAAAAGTATAAGAGAAAAAGAGTGCTACTAAAAACCATTTATATTATTGATATGAAAAGTCTATTTAAAACAGGTATTAAATGTAACGGTTTTATTCTTTAGCACAATGAAACAAGTGTAAGTTCTTTGAATATTTATCAAGCTTTTGGTTGGGGTCAAAATCTATAATAAATGAACGGATTAAAGCCGGAGGACGTGATTGATGCTTCGCATAAAATAAACAAAACAATACAAAGGAAACTTGTAATTAATAATCGTCCCAATTTATATTCTTCAAATAATATCGTTTGTTGCATTTTTTGAACCCTGGAGAATCCTCCGGAAAAGGAAAAGAGAAAGGCGAGAAATAGCAGCAACCAGAAATTTAATTCGAAATGTATATTGAAGGATGAAAAGTCGAATGAAAACATTTTTTTGATCATTCTAAAAGCTTGGGTTAATGTTTCAGTTTTAAAGAAGACCCAACCAACCATCACGGCAATAAATGTAAACAGAGTACTTGGTATGCGACCAATTTTTTCATAAAGAGAGAGAAGAAAAATCCTGTCGGCAATTAAAAATAGTCCGTGAAAACATCCCCACACAACAAA
>JAPLDC010000408.1:0-9409 GCA_026391935.1 Bacteroidota bacterium
TCCTGGTATTCCAACACGCAAATGGGTTCCACCTGGAATTACATGAGTGTGCATGCAAAAGGGACAATAAATTTTATGCCGAACGAAGGTTTGATAGCACTCATGAAAAAACTGACCTTGCATTTTGAAAAAGACAATACCTCCTCTCCTACCATCTATGATAATTTACCGGAGGAATATGTAAAAAAAATGTTGACCGCTATTGTTGGCTTTGAAATTAAAGTGGATGACCTCCAAAATGTTTTTAAGCTGAGCCAGAACAGAGATGAAAAAAGCTACCGTAACATCATAGCCAAATTAGAAGCAGAAGGAGGAAACTCTTCATTGATGGCAGCAGAAATGAAAAAGAGAATGGAACAATTATTTCCTCCCGGTGTTGAATGGGATGGAAGTAAATTTATGTCTTAAGGATAATTCTAAGCACAAATAACAAGACTTTCAACACTTCAGATAAGAGTTTCTGCAAGTCGTGCAAGTAATTCCCCCTGTACGCGCTAAGATTTTCCACACATTAAATAAAATTAATCTGAATAGTAGGCGCTAGGCTCCGCCTAGTGACAGCATTACTCGTAAGCTTTGCTTACATACAGCACTTTTATTCTCGTATCTAATTTTAGCGGAACATTCTCATAGTAAGCAAAACTTACAACAGGAATGTCACTAGGCAAAGCCTAGCGCCTACGATTTTGTACCAACAAACAAAAGGCTGAAATCTCTTTCAGCCTTTGTTGTTTAAATTATCAATTTTTTTTAAGATTGCCGCGGTCGTACCTCCCTCGCAATGACGTTCCTAATTATCTTTCCTACTTACTCAAATACAAATTCCTTTCACTATAAATCGTATGAAAGAATTCATCCGTCAAGTCATCAATAAAATAAATAGCTTCACCTGTCGATTTCATTTCCGGTCCTAACTCTTTTGTTACTTCAGGGAATTTCTCATAAGAGAATACAGGAATTTTAATTGCATATCCTTTTTTACGCGGACTGAATTTAAAGTCTTTCACTTTTGCACCCAACATTACTTTTGTAGCATAGTTTACATACGGCTCGTCATATGCTTTCGCGATAAATGGAACGGTACGTGATGCACGCGGATTTGCTTCAATGATATAAACCACCTCATCTTTAATTGCAAACTGGATATTCAACAATCCAACAGTTTTTAATGCGATAGCAATTGTTTTAGTATGTTGCTCCATTTGTTTGATCACATTATCACTCAGATCGAATGGTGGAAGCACAGCATATGAATCACCGGAGTGAATCCCTGCCGGCTCAATGTGCTCCATCATTCCAATAATGTAATTATCAGTTCCATCACAAATAGAATCAGACTCTGCTTCTATTGCGTTTTCTAAAAAGTGATCCAACAATACCTGATTACCGGGATGATCTTTCAGAAGATTTACAACATGCTCCTCAAGGTCTTTCTCATTAATAACAATCTTCATATTTTGTCCTCCTAATACATAAGAAGGACGAACCAATAATGGAAAACCTAATTCTTTCGATAACTCCACCGCTTGTTCAGCATCTTCGATCACACCAAATTTAGGATACGGAATATTATATTCTTTTAAAAGATTAGAGAAACTGCCTCTGTCTTCCGCTAAGTCCAACGACTTATAATCAGTTCCTATGATTTTTATTCCGTAACGTTCTAATTTCTCGGCTAGTTTCAAAGCAGTTTGTCCACCTAGTTGAACGATCACACCTTCCGGTTTTTCATTTAAGATAATATCGTAAATATGTTCCCAGAAAACAGGCTCGAAATATAATTTATCAGCAACATTAAAATCTGTTGAAACAGTTTCCGGATTGCAATTGATCATGATTGTTTCGTAACCCAACTCTTTCGCTGCAAGCACACCGTGCACACAACTATAATCAAATTCAATACCTTGTCCGATCCGGTTTGGACCGCTTCCCAACACAACAATTTTTTTCTTTTCGGATGCGATAGATTCATTCTCATCCTCGAAAGTGCTGTAGTAATAGGGTGTTTTCGCTTCAAATTCAGCAGCACAGGTATCTACTAATTTATAAACACGATTAATATTTAATTCTCGTCTGCGGTTAAACACTTCGCTTTCCAGACATTTCAGAAGGTGAGCAATTTGTCTGTCGGCATACCCTTTTTGTTTTGCTTCATAAAAAATTTAGCGTGGAAGTTGAGGCAAAGCATATTTAGAAATTTCATTTTCCAATAAAATCATCTCTTCTATCTGATTCAAAAACCAAGGATCGATACGTGTTAATTTTTGAATTGTCTTGATAGAGATCCCTAATTTGATTGAATCATAAATATGAAACAAACGATTCCAACTTGGACGTTCCAGACTCTTCAACAATTCATCCTGATTTTTCACTTCTCTTCCATCAGCACCTAAACCGTTGCGTTTTATTTCTAACGACTGACATGCTTTTTGTAATGCTTCCTGGAAACATCTTCCAATTCCCATTACTTCACCAACCGACTTCATTTGAAATCCTAATTCACGATTGGCGCCTTTGAATTTATCAAAGTTCCAACGCGGGATTTTCACAATCACATAATCTAATGTAGGTTCAAAAAAAGCGGAAGTAGATTTTGTAATTTGGTTCTCCAATTCATCCAGATTAAAACCAATCGCCAATTTTGCAGCGATCTTTGCGATCGGATACCCCGTTGCTTTACTTGCCAATGCTGATGAGCGGGATACACGGGGATTTATTTCAATGGCGATAATATCTTCAGAATCATCCGGATTTACCGCAAACTGAACATTGCAACCACCCGCAAAATTTCCAATGCTACGCATCATTTTGATTGCCATGGTACGCATCTTTTGGAAGGTACTGTCCGATAAGGTCATTGCAGGAGCAACAGTAATACTATCACCAGTATGAACGCCCATTGGATCAAAATTCTCTATCGAGCAAATAATAACAACATTGTCATTATTATCTCTTAACAATTCCAACTCATATTCTTTCCAGCCCAATACGGCTTTATCAATAAGCACTTCATGAATTGGAGACGTATGCAATCCTCGATCTATCGCTTTATCAAATTCTTCTTTTACATAAACAACCGCACCTCCACTACCTCCAAGTGTAAATGAAGGACGGATCACCAAAGGAAAACCGAATTCCTGAGCAATTTCTTTTCCTTCTAAAAACGAACGACAAATTTTTGATGGAGCCATGCCCACACCGATAGATTCCATTCTCGCACGGAACTTATCTCTGTCCTCCGTTACTTCAATCGCTTCAATATCAACACCGATCATACGGACACCGTATTTTTTCCAAATACCCATCTCGTCACATTTCATCGCCAGATTCAAAGCCGTTTGTCCGCCAACAGATGGCAGCACAGCATCAATATCTTTATTCTCTTCTAATATTTTAATGATGGACTTAGCCTCCAATGGCAACAGATAAATATTCTCTGCTGTCACCTTATCAGTCATGATGGTTGCAGGGTTGGAATTGATCAAGGTCACAGTAACGCCCTCTTCTCTCAATGATCTGGCTGCTTGGGAACCTGAATAATCGAATTCACAAGCTTGTCCGATCACAATTGGACCGCTACCGATGATCAAAACTGATTTTATGGAATTATCTCTTGGCATAATTAGATATTTGATGTAAGATATTAGATCTTTATGTTTTATAGTTTAGAACTGTCATCCCCTGCTACGACAAGGGATCTGTTAATTCGAACACGTATTCATTTTTACTCGTTTTCTGCCCACGAAAATACTTATAAAAGAGCCTTTTCGTTAAAAATTCTATTAACAAGTTTTCAAGAAAAAAGGGCATAAAAAAAGCCTTTCCAATAACGGAAAGGCTTTTATATTGATAGAAGTTTATCACTTACTATTTGTGTGTTTTTTCGTCAGAAACTGTTAATTTTTTTCTTCCTTTAGCTCTACGGGAAGCTAATACTCTGCGTCCATTTGCAGATGCCATTCTTTCACGAAAACCGTGTTTGTTAGTTCTCTTTTTTCTTGATGGTTGGTACGTACGTAATGCTTTCATTATTTTGCTTATGTTGTGCTCTTCTTATTCAGAAGAACTTATTTATTTATTCAGTTTTCTTAATTTCGGATTGCAAAGATAGAAGTTTTTTCTTTTCTACAAACTTTTTCTTTGAATTTGACTGACTAAATGAAAAAACAGACCTTTTTTAAGGTATTTCCCGCCTTAGTTCGTCTTCATATAAAGGGTAGCAATTATTCAATTTAACATTTAAAGCAACAAAAAATCATACATTTGCACCTCAATTTTCAAAAATGGCAAGAAAAGTAAAAGAAACGGACGATTTACCGAAAGCGAAGATCAATAAAACCTCTTTAAGAAAAGCGTTACGGATATTTGAATATACAGGAAAACACAAATGGAAACTCTATTTAGGGCTTGTTTTTTTGCTATTGACGGGTGGGACAGCCCTATTATTCCCGATGATGCTTGGAAGTTTGGTAAAGACAATCGAACACAAGGATTTCTCTACCATCAATGATATCGGTATTTACCTGATCATTGTGTTGAGTCTACAGTCCGTTTTCTCCTATTTCCGGATCTACCTTTTTGTAAATTACACCGAGAATACGTTAGCATCACTTCGACAAGCAGTTTATTCGCATTTGATCTCCCTGCCCATGAGCTTTTTTGTACAACAACGTGTGGGTGACCTCAATAGCCGTATGTCGGCGGACATTTCGCAGATCCAAGATACGCTTACAACAACGATAGCTGAATTTCTGAGACAATTTATACTTGTTATCGGAGGAATCATTTTACTGCTTTATATTTCTCCGAAGCTCACCTTGATGATGCTGGCGATAGTGCCTGTTGTGGCTGTTGCTGCAGTTGTTTTCGGAAGATTTATCCGAAAAACATCAAAGGAGGTTCAGGAAAAAATTGCCGGATCAAATACCATCATTGAAGAAACACTTCAAGGTATTGCCAATGTAAAAGCCTTTGCAAATGAATTTTTTGAAAACGCCCGCTATAAAAAAAGCACGGAAGAAATTGTAATTAATGCCATCAAAGGCGGAAAATACCGTGGAGGATTTGCCTCCTTCATCATCTTTTGTTTATTTGGTTCAATAGTGGCCGTCATCTGGTACGGTGTGTTTCTGGCATCAAAAAATCAACTCCTAATTGGTGACCTTATCTCCTTTATCTTGTATTCAGCATTTGTAGGTGCCTCCTTTGGCGGCATTGCCGAATTATATGCACAGCTTCAAAAAGCAATCGGCTCTGTAGAAAGGGTTTTTGAGATACTGGACGAAAAACGTGAAGAGCTAGATATCACTTCCATTCATACAAACATGGATCGTGTTGAAGGAAATGTCAGATTCGAGAACATCGCATTCACCTATCCGTCCCGTAAGGAAATCCAGGTATTGAAAAACATCACACTCACGGCTAAAAAAGGAGAAACGGTTGCTATCGTTGGTCCGAGTGGTTCCGGGAAATCAACATTGATAGGATTATTGCTTCGCTTTTACGATCCCGAAAATGGCACTTTATTCATTGATGAAAAAGATGCAAAAAGTTATTCATTAACTGCATTGCGTAATAATATGGCAATCGTGCCGCAAGATGTGCTCTTATTTGGTGGTACTATCAAAGAGAATATTGCATACGGAAAACCGAGCGCTACCATTGCTGAAATCGCTGAAGCAGCTCGCAAAGCAAACGCATTGGAGTTCATAGATACCTTCCCCGAAAAATTTGAAACAATCGTTGGTGAACGAGGCGTTAAACTTTCAGGAGGACAACGTCAGCGAATTGCAATAGCTCGTGCTGTTTTAAAAGACCCTAGTATTTTGATTCTGGATGAAGCAACAAGTTCTCTTGACTCAGAGTCAGAACGAGTGGTGCAGGAAGCATTGGATAAATTAATGGTAGGACGAACCTCTTTTGTTATTGCTCACCGACTTTCAACGATCCGTAAAGCGGATAAAATTGTTGTCATCGACAAAGGCGCTGTTCGCGAAAGTGGAACACATGAGGAGCTGATGCAATTGGAAAATGGGATGTACCGAAGTTTGAGTAATTTACAAATGCAGTTGGCGTAACGGATTGTTTTCAGTATATTTGCTTATGAGCTTTTTAAAAAAAATGGATAAATCCGCCTATAAGATAATCCGTACTTCTGCTGATCTGGAAGAAGAAACTACGTATTGGTTCGACAAAACTCCTCAAGAACGTTTAGAAGCTATTGAACACCTTCGACAACAATACATTCTATTTAAAAATCTTTCCAACAAATTAGATAAAACATTTTTTGCCATCAATTACGGAAAATAAATATGTTCAGTCCTGATTTCATTGATTTTATCAAGATACTAAATAAACACCATGTTGAATATATGATCATAGGTGGATATGCAGTTGGGCTTCATGGTTATCCAAGATATACAGGAGATTTGGATATTTGGATTAAAATTTCGGAGACCAATGCAAATAAAATGCTAACTGTTTTAAATGAGTTTGGTGTTCATATTCCGAATTTAACAAAAGAAGATTTCTTAAGAGAAAATCCTTTATCGGGAGTTCATTTTGGACGTGAACCATTGCGGATAGATATTCTAAATACTATTGACGGAGTAAAATTTGAAGCGTGTTATCCCAATAAACAAACGACAGTTTTTGAAGGAACAACAATACATTACATCCACTTCAATGATCTAAAGAAAAATAAATTAAGTTCAGGCAGAACAAAAGATAAAGCGGACATTGAAGAACTCGAGGCAAAATTAAAAAAGAAAAAATCGTAATATTATTTTGTTCGTTATTATATAATTACATCGGTAGATACACCACTTTTTTTGTCTCAAAAAATTCTTCTGAAAAATATTCTTTCAGGTCATGTAAGACAACACGTTTCTTGAAATCTTTGAACTCTTCTGTTAGGTCGCCACCTTTTAAATAAAGTATTCCATTAGGTAATGGATTGAACTGCTTTTTGCTGATCTTATTTTGCATCCAACGATAAAAAGTTGAAAATTCGGTAACGGCACGACTCACTACAAACTCAAATTTTTCATTCACCTCTTCGGCACGAATATGTTCCGCTCTCACATTTTTTAATCCGAGGGCTTTTGCGACTTCTTCCACCACTTTTATTTTTTTTCCGATAGAATCAACAAGAAAAAAATTTGTTTCAGGGAAAAGTATCGCTAGAGGAATTCCCGGAAATCCGCCTCCGCAACCCACATCCATCACATTCGTATTGGGCTTGAAGTCCATCACTTTTGCAATACCCAATGAATGCAGTACATGACGCTCATAAAGCAGATCAATATCTTTTCTGGAGATCACGTTGATCTGAGCATTCCATTCCTCATACAAAGGTTGCAGCTGTATAAACTGCTCTTGCTGCGTTTGGGTGATAGTTGGAAAATACTTGAGGATGATTGAAATGTCTGACATTGTTCTAACGCTTGTTATATTAAAAAACCGCCATTAATACTTTTTATACTAAAATGGAGTACTTCAATTCTGCTCTCACAAAGATAATGGAATAATTACTGTTTTTTTAGACTCTCTTTGATCACTGTTTTTAATATGGTCCAATAAGAACAGCAACGATTGAATATTTTAAAATCCCAACGAATGTTGCTAAACAATCGGAATAGTTGGTTGAATTACCTTGATATACTTTCTTGCCATCAATAGTTAATAGACAATCAGAATAATTTGTTGAGTTCGCTTTGTAAATTTTTCCATTGCTGATCGTATACAAGCAGTCGGAATAGTTGGTTGAATTTCCTTTGTACATTTTATCTCCACTAATTGTAAAAAGACAGTCGGAATAATTTGTAGAGTTTCCTGAAAATACCTTGTTACCGTCCAAGGTAAATTTACAATCAGAATAATTTGTTGAATTCCCTTTATATATTTTATCCCCACTTATTGTATATAAGCAATCGGAATAATTTGTAGAATTTCCGGAGTAAACTTTATCTTGAGCATTTACGGCTCCGAATAGCAGCAACATTGTTGCTAGAAATAATAACTTTTTCATTTTTGCTGATCAATCTGTTATTTAAAAAGGCTTCTGAACAAATGAACTAGATCTTCCCTTCAGCATTCTTTAAAATGTTCGCCAGAAATTCGCGGGCTCTGAACAATTGTGCTTTCACGGTGCCTAGCGGCAGATCAAGTTTCTCAGCAATCTCTTCATACGATAATTCATCGAAATAACGCATCTCCACCAACACACGGTAACGAGGTTTTAATTTCTCCACCACATCACGCATGTGTTTTACCTTTTGCTTCCTCACCATGCTCTCCTCAGGATTCAAGCCTTCCGCTTTAATATCCATGCTCATTTCACCACCTTCATCATTTTCAAATGTGCGATCAATTGAAAAGGTGGTCATCTTTTTTTTTCTGATAAAATCGATACAGTTATTGGACGCTATTTTAAAAAGCCAGGTACTAAAGGCATAGTTAGGCGTATATTGGCTCAATCTCTTAAAGGCTTTACCAAAGGCTTCTATGGTCAAATCATCGGCATCATCCTTATTGTTAACCATTTTGAGTAACATAAAATAAACAGAATCGCGATAACGACCCATCAATTCGGCGTACGCCTTTTGATCTCCTTTTTCTAAAGCTGCACGTATCAAATGAAAATCGTGTACCGCCTTTACTGAAAGATTTGGGTCAAACTCTAATTCATCCATAATTTACGCAACAGTTTATTTAATGTACTATTTCCACTTATTCTTTTTGATGAACATATTGGATACCGTGATCATCGGATAAACAAATAACAATACTATTTCCATCATAGGTGCCAACATCAACAAATCTTTTTCGGACAATTGATTCATCGATTTGTTAAAGATAATCATTTGAATTAACATTCGTAAAGCAAAAATAGACAAAACAATTAAAGGGTAAAACTGAAATATCAGAGATACTACAAATGATATAAAAAATAAATATTGGCTACCACTCAACAACATCAAACGGAATTTGCTAGCGGAATTATACATTTTAAAGGTGGTAACATGCCTGCGCTTTTGACGGAACCAGGATTTGAATGTTTTTTTTACCCTCGATATCGTATGATTATCAACACTGATCTCGATCTTCGAATTTCGTTTTGTAGCTGCCTCATTCACAAAAAGATCATCATCACCCGATTCTATCTGGTAATGTGAAGCAAATCCTTTCATCTTAAAAAACAGCGACTTTTTATACGCCAAATTTCTTCCGGTACCCATATATGTTTTCCGCGCCAATGCAAAAGATAAGAACTGAACTGCGATCATGAATGTATCAAAACGAATGATCTTATTTATGAAAGTACTCTGCTTTTCATACGCCCCATACCCCAATACTATTTCTGTTTCTTCAGAAAAATGTTGCATCATATTGCGCAACCAATCTTTGC